>NZ_JBHUXV010000132.1:0-24140 GCF_042669125.1 Streptomyces sp. NPDC057253
GCCCTGAACGCTGCCGACGCCGATGGCGTATTAGAGGCCGTCAGTTGTCGTCCTCGTCGATGAGGAAGCCACGCATCGGCGACGGGGCCTGCCCCATCGGACCGGGGCCCTGCGGCCGGACCGGCGCCATCGGCTGGGTCATCGCGGGCGACATCTGCTGCTGGCCACCGTAGGACGGAGCGGCCGGCGAAGGACCGCCGCCCATGCCGCCGGGGTTGCCGCCGTACGACGGGGCGCTCGCACCGGCCGGAGCCATGGAAGGCGCCGGGGACGGCGGCAGCGACGCGGTCGCCGGGGTACGCGGCGGGGCCAGCGAGTCGTCGGCCTGGGTCTCCAGCTGACGCAGCTGCGACTCGAGGTACGACTTCAGACGCGTGCGGTACTCGCGCTCGAAGCCGCGCAGGTCCTCGACCTTGCGCTCCAGCGTGGCGCGAGCGGACTCGAGCGAGCCCATCGCGACGCGGTGCTTCTCCTGCGCGTCCCGCTCCAGGGCGTCGGCCTTGGCACGGGCGTCACGCTCGAGACCCTCGGCACGCGAACGCGCCTCGCCCACGATCTTGTTGGCTTCGGAACGGGCCTCGGCGATCGCCTGGTCGGCGGTCTGCTGGGCCAGCGAGAGGACACGGGCGGCGCTGTCGCCACCGGGGCCCTGACCGGGGCCGCCCATCGGACCGCCCATGGGACCACCCATGGGGCCGCCCATCGGGCCACCCATCTGCTGCTGCATGGGCGGCTGACCGCCCATGGTGCCCTGCCCCATCGGCCCCTGGCCCATCGGACCCTGGCCCATCTGGCCGGGACCCTGCGGGCCGCCCTGGCCGCTGGGACCGGCGGGCAGCTGCGGGGCACCGCTCGGCAGCTGGGGCGGGCCACCCATGGGGCCACCCATCTGCTGCTGCGGCGGCCCAGATATGCCGGCCGGTACGGGAGCGCCGGGACCGGGGCCACGCATGCCCTGCTGGGGCATCCCCTGTCCGGGCATGCCACCCTGCTGCATACCGCCCTGCTGCATGCCGCCCTGCTGGTCCTGCTCCGGAGGCTTGCGCATGTTCTGCTGGTTCTGGGCAGCAGCGCGCGTGGCCGCGGCCAGCTTGGCGCGCAGGTCCTCGTTCTCGCGGAGCAGGCGCGTCAGTTCGGCTTCGACCTCGTCGAGGAAGGCATCGACCTCGTCCTCGTCATAGCCTTCTCGGAGGCGGACGGTCGTGAACTGCTTGTTCCGCACGTCCTCGGGGGTCAACGGCATCTCTTCACCTCAACGTAGTCGTCGGCATTCGGCAAGACCGTATCGTTCACAGCCGGCTCACGACGGAGATCAGGATGTAGACGATGATCATCAGTACGAAGAAGGACAGGTCGAGCGCCACGCCCCCGAGACGCAACGGCGGGATAACCCGCCGCAGAAGCTTGAGCGGTGGATCAGTGACAGTGTAGGTGGCCTCCAGAACGACCACCATCGCCTTGCCGGGTTGCCACGAGCGGGCGAACTGGAAGACATAGTCCATGACCAACCGGAAGATGAGCACGATGAGGAAACACATCAGCGCGATGTAGATCACCTGAACGACCACGCTCATTGCTGGCGCTTCCCTCTCCCCTGTTTCCGTGCTGCTGGGTACTGCCGGTCCTGCTGTTTCCGGTTGTGCGTCTCAGCTCTGGTTGAAGAACCCGCCCTCTGCGATGCGGGCCTTGTCCTCCGCCGTGACATCGACGTTAGCAGGCGACAACAGGAACACCTTCTGCGTCACCCGCTCGATGCTGCCGTGAAGACCAAACACCAAACCGGCCGCAAAGTCGACAAGTCGCTTGGCGTCTGTGTCATCCATCTCAGTCAGATTCATGATCACCGGGGTGCCCTCACGGAAGTGTTCCCCGATGGTACGGGCCTCGTTGTAGGTCCGGGGGTGAAGTGTGGTGATCCGGTAAGGCTCTCGTTCCGACACGACCTTGGGCATGATCACCGGTGCGTTCTTCTCCAGGCTTGCGCGCTCTTGTGTGATGGATGCCACGGGCGCGATGCGCGCGGGACGCACCGATTCCGCGGCGAGCGAAGCGGATCGGGGCAGGGGGTCGCGCTGCACCGAGGGCTGCACGACTCTGACCGATTCGTCCCTTTCGGGCTGAAGTGCCTGATGTGACTGATGAGACGGCTCATGCCGTCGCCGGTCCCGCTCGGGCTCCGGGTCGAGTTCGGGCTCGAAGTCGTCGTCGGGGTCAAAACCACGGCCGTCGTACCCATCGTCCTCCACGAGGCCGAGGTAGACCGCCATCTTGCGCATCGCGCCGGCCATTCTCTGAGTCCTCCGCTCTGTGGTGGATCGACTGACGACTGCCAAGTGCCCGCGATCCACGAGGTCGTTATTGCCGCCTTCCGGCGGTAATGACCATATTTTCTGCTGTGGTCCGACTTCCTGGCGACGTTACCCGAGCCTGGGGCGGACTCCGAGTACCGCGGTGCCGACGCGCACATGTGTCGCCCCTGCCGCCACGGCCTGTTCGAGGTCCGCGCTCATCCCTGCCGAGACCATGTTCGCAGCCGGATGGGCTCTGCGCAGGTCGGTCGACAAATCCATCAACCGCTCGAACGCCGCCTGTTCGCGTCCCGCGTACTCACCGGTGAGCGGAGCGACGGTCATCAGCCCGTCGAGCCGCAGCCCCGGAGCCCCGGCCACGAGTTCGGCCAACTCCTCGATGCCGCCCGGCGCCACGCCTCCGCGCTCCCCTCGCTCGCTCGATCCGGCGTCGAGCGCGACCTGGATGAGGCATCCCACTTCACGCTCCGCCTTCACGGCCTCCTTGGAGAGGGCCGTCACCAGCTTGGAACGATCGACGGACTGCACGAGATCCGCGTAACCGACCACGGATCGCACCTTGTTGGTCTGCAACTGACCAACAAAGTGCCAAGTGAGCGGCAGATCCGAGCATTCGGCGGCCTTGGGCGCCGCGTCCTGGTCCTTGTTCTCGGCGACGTGCCGCACCCCGAGCTCGGCGAGCGTCCGCACATCGCTCGCGGGGTAGGTCTTGGTGACCACGATGAGGGTCACCTCGTCCCGCCCGCGCCCGGCGGCGGCACACGCGGCCGCGATGCGCTCCTCCACTTTCGCCAGATTTGCGGCGAGTTCGTCCTTACGGTCCGTCATGCCCCATCAGCCCAGCCAGACATATCCCGCGAGTCGCCCCGTGGTGCGCTCGCGGCGGTAGGAGAAGTGATCACCCGACTCGATCGTGCACACCGGCGACTGCTGCCGGTCGCGCACCCCGAACCGGTCGAGCTGCGCGTGCACTCCTGCGGTCACGTCGACCGCGGGGGTGCCCCAACTCGTCTCGGCGTGCGCCGCGGGTTCGACGGCTGCCACCTCGGCGCGCATCTCCTCGGGCACTTCGTAGCACTTGCCGCAGACGGCGGGTCCGGTGCGGGCGACGATCCGGGCGGGATCGGCGCCGAGTCCGGTCATCGCGCGTAGCGCGGCGGGGACGACTCCGGCGACCATGCCGGGCCGGCCCGCGTGGGCCGCCGCCACGATCCCGGCGACCGGGTCGGCGAGCAGCACCGGAGTGCAGTCGGCGGTCAGGACGGCGAGGGCGAGACCGCGTTCGGCGGTGACGATCGCGTCGACCCGGGGCACCGGCCGATCGCCCCAGGGCGCGGAGACCACCTCGACGTCCGCTCCGTGCACCTGGTTCATCCAGACCACCCGGGGCGGGTCGAGACCGAGCGACTTGGCGGCCAGTTCACGGTTGGTCCCCACGGCCACGGGGTCGTCGCCGACCGCTCCGCCGAGGTTGAGCTCCTCATACGGAGCGGCGCTCACCCCGCCCCACCGGTCGGTGAAGGCGAAGTGCGCGCCGCTCACGCTCTCGCGCTGTCCTATCACTTCAGGAAGTCCGGCACGTCCAGTTCCTCGGCCGCGCTGTCGGAGTAGCTCCGCGACGGCGGTACCGGCGGGGCGACCGGGAGGTCGGCGGCCGGCTCGGGCGCGGGCTCCGGGTCCTCCTTCGGCGTGACGCTGCCGAGCGAGCCGAAGGACGGACGGCTCTCGGGCTGCCGTACCGGAGTGGGCTCCTCGCGGCGGCCCGAGGCGGCGGACGAACCCATGACCGTCTCGCGGCGGGCCGGCGGCTGGCCGCCGTCGAAGCCGGCGGCGATCACGGTGACGCGGACCTCGTCGCCGAGGGCGTCGTCGATGACCGCACCGAAGATGATGTTGGCCTCGGGGTGGGCGGCCTCGCTGACCAGCTGGGCGGCTTCGTTGATCTCGAACAGGCCGAGGTCGGAGCCGCCGGAGATGGAGAGCAGCACGCCCCGGGCGCCGTCGATGGACGCCTCGAGCAGCGGCGAGGAGATCGCCATCTCGGCCGCGGCCACCGCGCGGTCGTCGCCGCGGGCCGAGCCGATGCCCATGAGTGCCGAACCGGCCTCGGACATGACCGACTTGACGTCGGCGAAGTCGAGGTTGATCAGACCGGGGGTGGTGATGAGGTCGGTGATGCCCTGGACACCGGAGAGCAGGACCTGGTCGGCCGACTTGAAGGCGTCGAGCACCGAGACCTGGCGGTCCGAGATGGACAGCAGCCGGTCGTTGGGGATGACGATGAGGGTGTCGACCTCTTCGCGGAGTTCCGCGATGCCGTCCTCGGCCTGGTTGGCGCGGCGCCGGCCCTCGAAGGTGAACGGGCGGGTGACCACGCCGATGGTGAGGGCGCCCAGCGAACGGGCGATGTTGGCCACGACGGGCGCGCCGCCGGTGCCGGTGCCGCCGCCTTCACCGGCCGTCACGAAGACCATGTCGGCCCCCTTGAGGACCTCCTCGATCTCCTCGCGGTGGTCCTCGGCGGCCTTGCGGCCGACGGCCGGGTTGGCGCCGGCGCCGAGTCCGCGGGTGAGTTCGCGGCCGACGTCGAGCTTGACGTCGGCGTCGCTCATCAACAGCGCCTGCGCGTCGGTGTTGATGGCGATGAACTCGACGCCCTTGAGACCGACCTCGATCATCCGGTTGATGGCATTGACACCACCGCCGCCGACACCGATGACTTTGATGACTGCGAGGTAGTTCTGCGGTGCTGCCACGTCGAAGGCCTCTCGCCTCGAGTTACGTGTCGCCGAACCAACGAGGCACTGCTGCCCCGCGATCCGTCGACTGATGCCGAATGGGACGGTCCGTAGCGCCGACCCGAACCCTAACGCTGAAGTTTAGGGTTACCAGTGTGTCTGTTCCCTGGAGTCTTCTGAACAGGACACTAAGTCGACAAGTGGCGCACGTTCAACGAACACGCCGAACCTCCCGTTTTTCTTTTCACCCTATGTGATCAGCCGTAGCAGTGCCCAACCAGGGTGCTGGCCTGCGCTGATGTGCGTCAACTCCCCGATGACACAGGGGCGGTGGGAACGCTGACGTCGAAGTGCCGTGCATCGGGGGTGGCTTTGATGAGAGCGGTGAGCGTACGGGCCTTCGCAGCACCCTGCTCGCTGCTCCCCCACGCGACGGTCCGGCCGTCGTTCATCTCCAGCAGGATGTCGTCGTAGGAACGCACCTTGACGGAACGCGTCGCGCGCGCGACGAAGGCCGGAATGTCACCCGCCACGCGCACCGCCTCACGCACGAGCCGGTCCTCTCCGAAGCGGCGCAGGCTCGCGGCCCGGGAGCCCGGCTCGGAGAGCATCAATTGCAGTGCGGGGACGCCTTTCGGGGCTACGGAAACCGTGGCGAAACGGACACCTTCATCGTCCACTTCGACAAAGTTTCCGCCCTTTTGGACAAGCAGAACCGGAGTACGCTCAGTCACTTTCAGCCCGATTCCATGAGGCCAGGAACGGCTGACATCGACCGAGTCAATTCGGGGCAATTTCCGGCGCAGTCGTGCCTCGATCGCATCGGTGTCGAGGGAAATCAAGGGCGATCCCAGCGGTACGTCGGCGGCCTCGCTCACCTGCTTCGGGGTGAGCACCTTGGTTCCGGAGACCGACACGCGCTCGACGCGCAGCCACTGGGAGCCGTACAACAGCCAGACGGTGCCCGCGGAGAGCAGGACCAGCGCCACGGCGAGGATGATGATCACACGAAGGCGCCGCGCCCTCAACCGCCGGGCGGGAGGCGGGCCGGACGACTCCTGCTGGCGTTCACCGCGCTCGGCGGTCGTCGATCCGGCCACGCTTCCTGCCCTTCGTACACGGGTCCTAACGGCGCTGCGAGGCGATCGCCTCGTAGACCATGCCGACGAGCAGGTCGTCGGCGTCCCGGCGGCCGAACTCGGCGGCGGCGCGGGACATCTCGTACAGCCGGTGCGGATCGGCGAGCACGGGCAGGACCTGCGCCCGTACCCAGTCGGGCGTCAGTTCCGCGTCGTCGACCAGCAGTCCGCCGCCGGCCTTGACCACCGGCTGGGCGTTCAGCCGCTGTTCGCCGTTGCCGATGGGCAGCGGGACGTAGGCGGCCGGAAGCCCGACGGCGGAGAGTTCGGCGACGGTCATCGCGCCCGCGCGGCAGAGCATCATGTCGGCCGCGGCGTACGCGAGGTCCATCCGGTCCAGGTAACTTACCGGGATGTAGGGGGGCATTCCCGGCATCTGCTGCACATGCGGCAGTTCGTTCTTCGGGCCGACCGCGTGCAGGATCTGGATCCCGGCCTGCTGGAGCCAGGGCGCGACCTGCTGCACGACCTCGTTGAGGCGCCGGGCGCCCTGCGAGCCGCCGGAGACCAGCAGCGTGGGCAGGTTGGGGTCGAGCCCGAACATCGCGCGGGCCTCGGGACGGGCGGCCGCCCGGTCCAGGGTGGCGATGGTGTGGCGCAGCGGGATGCCGATGTAGCGGGAGTTGCGCAGCTTGCTGTCCGGCGTGGCGACGGCGACCTGGGCGGCGTACCGGGAGCCGATCTTGTTGGCGAGGCCGGGGCGGGCGTTGGCCTCGTGGATCACGATCGGCACGCCCAGCCGCTTGGCGGCGAGATAGCCGGGCAGCGCCACATAGCCGCCGAAGCCGACGACCGCGTCCGCCTTGGTGCGCTCCAGGATCTGCTCGGTGGCCTTGATCGTGCCGCGCAGCCGGCCCGGGACGGTGATCAGCTCGGGGGTGGGTTTACGGGGCAGCGGGACGGCCGGGATGAGGGCGAGCTCGTAGCCGCGCTGCGGGACGAGCTTGGTCTCCAGACCCCGTTCCGTGCCCAGGGCCGTGATCCCCACTCCCGGGTCCTGCCTGCGCAGGGCGTCCGCGAGGGCGAGCGCGGGCTCGATGTGGCCGGCGGTCCCCCCGCCGGCGAGTACGACATGCACCGAAATTCACCGCTCTCCGGACGAACGCGCCGATGAGGCACGCCGTCGCATCGTGTTCCATCTCCGAGGCCCCCGTGCCGGCACGGCGCCTCCCGCCCGCTTCTTACCAAAGCGAGGTTGCCGCATCGACAGCGCCGCCCGCGCAGCGGGGTCGTCCCGCGCGAAGGCGATCAGCAACCCGATGGCGAACATGGTCGGCAGCAGGGCGGACCCTCCGTAGGAGAACAGCGGGAGCGGGACACCGGCGATCGGCAGCAGACCGAGCACCGCACCGATGTTGATCAC
This sequence comes from Streptomyces sp. NPDC057253, assembly GCF_042669125.1. NCBI lineage: Bacteria > Bacillati > Actinomycetota > Actinomycetes > Kitasatosporales > Streptomycetaceae > Streptomyces > Streptomyces sp. NPDC057253. The sequence continues at coordinate 7,550 of NZ_JBHUXV010000132.1, forward strand.
TGCCTGAGCGGTGATCCAGGTGGTCACGCCTCCCGCGGCATACCTCACGAAGGGGTCCTCCGTGCGTCCGGCCACGCGGATACCCGCATAGCCTAGAGCCGCGAAGAGGGCGAGCACCGACAGCGTCCCCGCGAGGCCCAGTTCCTCACCGGTGACGGCGAAGATGAAGTCGGTGTGGGCTTCGGGGAGTTGGCCCCATTTCTCCACGCTCGCCCCGAGCCCGGAACCGAAGATTCCGCCGGAGGCGAGGGCGTAGATCCCGTGCACGGCCTGCCAGCAGTCGGCGGCGCCCGCCTTGGGCTCGGTGGCGCCGATGCAGGCGAGCCGGGCCATCCGGTTGGGGCTGGTCTTGATCAGGATCACACCGATGAGGGCGGCGATCGACAGCACCCCGACGAACAGCCGGGTCGGCGCCCCCGCGAGCCAGAGCAGGCCGAACAGGATCGCCGTCAGGATGATCGCCGTGCCCATGTCGCCGCCGAGCATGATCAGACCGAGCAGCAGGAAGGCTACCGGGACGAGCGGCACCAGCATGTGCTTCCACTGGGTCAGCAGCTTCTTGTCCTGCTTGCGGGCGAGCAGGTCGGCCGCCCACAGCACGAGCGCGAGCTTGCCGAACTCGCTGGGCTGGATCTGGAAGGAGCCGCCGAGCGAGATCCAGTTCTGGTTGCCGTTGACCGACATCCCTATCCCCGGCACCTGCACCAGGGCCATCAGGAAGACCGCGCCCGCCAGGATCGGGTAGGCGAGCGCCCGGTGCAGCTTGACCGGCATCCGGGAGGCGATCAGCAGCAGCCCGGCCCCCATGGAGGCGGCCAGGAACTGCTTGCGGAAGAAGAAGGACCCGGGCAGCGACATCTGGAGCGCGGTGATCTGAGAGGCGGAGTACACCATCACCAGCCCCAGCACGGTGATCAGCAGGCTGCCACCGAGGATGAGGTAGTAGGCGGTGAGCGGCCGGTCCCAGGCCTTGTGCGCACGCGTGTAGAGCCGCAGGACGGGGTTCGCGTGCGACGGCCGGGGAACGGCGGGACGCCTCGCGGCCCGCTGGACGGGCGGCCGTCCCGTCCGGCTACTCGACATGGCTCACCGCAAACCCCCTGGGGGCGCGGGACTGTGTCGCATCTGCGGCTACCGCCGCCTGGGCGCGATCAGCCCCCACAGCCCGCAGCCGACAACGAACCGACCACACCCGAGTCACGCGCCCTCCAAGGCTTCCGTGAGCGCCTGCCTTGGCCGAAACCCGCCGTCAGGCGCCAGCGCCCGCGATGTCGCGAACCGCCTCCGCGAAAGCGTCACCGCGCACGTTGTAGTTGGCGAACATGTCCATCGACGCACAGGCGGGCGCCAACAGCACCGTGTCCCCGGCAACGGCCAGGCCCCGCGCCTCACGGACCGCCGCCGACATCGCCCCAGTGTCGGTCCGGTCGAGGTCCACCACGGGTACTTCCGGGGCGTGTCGCGCAAGGGCTTCCCGGATCAGCGCCCGGTCCTGCCCGATCAGCACGACCCCGCGAAGTCGCTTTGCCGACTTGACGACCAGCTCGTCGAAGGTGGCCCCCTTGGCGAGCCCGCCCGCGATCCACACGATCGACTCGTAGGCCGCCAACGAGGCTTCCGCGGCGTGGGTGTTGGTGGCCTTGGAGTCGTCGACGTACGCGACCGAGTCCACGTCGGCCACGTGGGCGATGCGGTGGGCGTCCGGGGTGAAGTTCCTGAGCCCGTCCCGTACGGCCCTCGCGGGCACCCCGAAGGCGCGTGCGAGGGCCGCTGCGGCAAGGGCGTTGGCGACGTTGTGCGGGGCCGGCGGGTTGACGTCGGAGACCTCGGCGAGCTCCTGGGCGTTCTTGTGCCGGTCCTCGACGAAGGCCCGGTCGACCAGGATGCCCTCCACGACGCCGAGTTGGGACGGCCCGGGGGTGCCGAGGGTGAAGCCGATGGCCCGGCAGCCCTCCTCGACGTCCGCCTCGCGCACCAGGTCCTCGGTGGCCTTGTCGGCGACGTTGTAGACGCAGGCGACCCGATTGCCCTCGTAGATGCGGCCCTTGTCGGCGGCGTACGCCTCCATGGAGCCGTGCCAGTCGAGGTGGTCCGGGGCGAGGTTGAGGACGGCCGCGGAGTGGGCGCGCAGGGAGGGCGCCCAGTGGAGCTGGTAGCTCGACAACTCCACGGCGAGGACGTCGTACTGCTCGTCGCCGAGCACCGCGTCCAGCACGGAGACGCCGATGTTGCCGACGGCGGCCGTGCGCAGGCCCGCGGCCTTCAGGATCGACGCCAGCATCTGGGTGGTGGTCGTCTTGCCGTTGGTGCCGGTGATCGCGAGCCAGGGGGCCGCGTCGGGACCCCTGAGCCGCCAGGCGAGTTCGACGTCGCCCCAGATCTCGACGCCGGCCGCACGGGCCGCCGTGAAGAGCGGCTTGTCGGGCTTCCAGCCGGGCGCGGTGACGACGAGTTCGGTGCCTTCCGGCAGGGTCGCGCCGTCGCCGAGCCGGACGGTGACGCCGAGCGCCTCCAACTCGGCGGCCTGCTCACGCGCGCGTGCGTCGTCGCCGTCGTTGACGACCGTGACGTGTGCCCCGCGCGCGTGCAGCACCTTGGCCGCCGGGATGCCGGAGACGCCGAGCCCGGCGACGGTGACGCGCATGCCCTGCAGGTCGATCACTTCTCTGCTGCCCATCCCGCGTAGAAGAGACCCAGTCCGACGATCACACAGATGCCCTGGATGATCCAGAAACGGACCACGACCAGGACCTCGGACCAGCCCTTGAGTTCGAAGTGGTGCTGGAGCGGGGCCATCCGGAAGACGCGTTTGCCGGTGAGCCGGAAGGAGCCGACCTGGATGACGACCGACATGGTGATGAGGACGAACAGACCGCCCATGATGGCGACCAGCAGCTCGGTGCGGGACAGGATCGCGAGGCCGGTCAGGACACCGCCGAGGGCGAGCGAACCGGTGTCGCCCATGAAGATCTTGGCCGGCGAGGTGTTCCACCACAGGAAGCCGAGGCAGGCGCCCATCAGCGCGGAGGCGATCACCGCGAGGTCGAGCGGATCACGCACCTCGTAGCAGGCGTTGGGGTTGGTCAGGGTGCCCGAGTTGGCGCAGGACTCCTGGAACTGCCAGACGCCGATGAAGGTGTAGGCGCCGAAGACGAGCACGGAGGCGCCGGTGGCGAGGCCGTCCAGACCGTCGGTGAGGTTCACGCCGTTCGACATCGCGAGGATCATGAACAGCGCCCAGACCACGAACAGGATCGGGCCGATCTTCCAGCCGAAGTCGGTGATGAACGACAGCTTGGTGGAGGCCGGGGTGTTGCCGCGGGCGTCCGGGAACATCAGCGCGAGCACCGCGAAGCTGATGCCGACGATCAGCTGGCCCGCCATCTTCGCCTTGGCCCGCAGGCCCAGCGAGCGCCGCTTGACGATCTTGATGTAGTCGTCGAGGAAGCCGACGAGCCCCATGCCGCACATCAGGCCGAGCACCAGCAGGCCCGAGTAGGTGGGCGTGGCCGTCACGTCGGTGGTCCAGGTCGTGATCACCTTGGACAGGAAGTAGGCGATGACGGTCGCCAGGATGAAGGCGATACCACCCATGGTGGGCGTACCGCGCTTGCTGGCGTGCTCACGCGGGCCGTCGTCCCGGATGTACTGGCCGTAGCCCTTGCGGGCGAGCAGCTTGATCAGCAGCGGGGTGCCGACCAGGGTCAGGAACAGACCAATGACTCCTGCGAACAGGATCTGCTTCATCATCGGGCGGCAACCTCACCCTCGGCGTCGAGCAGCGCCTGGGCGACGCTCTCCAGTCCGACCGAACGGGACGCCTTCACGAGGACGACGTCTCCCGGGCGCAACTCGCTGCGCAACAGGTCGACCGCCGCCTGTGCGTCGGACACGTGCACCGACTCCTCACCCCACGAACCCTCGTTATATGCGCCCAGTTGCAGCCAGGACGCTTCCCTGCCCCCGACCGCGACGAGCTTGCCGACATTGAGCCGGACGGCGAGCCGTCCGACCGCGTCGTGCTCGGCGAGCGCCTCGTCCCCGAGCTCGGCCATCTTGCCGAGCACCGCCCACGTGCGACGCCCGTTGCCCATGGCTGCCAGGGCGCGCAGGGCGGCCCGCATGGACTCGGGGTTCGCGTTGTAGGCGTCGTTGACGATGGTCACGCCGTCCGGGCGCTCGGTGACCTCCATACGCCAGCGGGAGAGGGAGCCCGCCTCGGAGAGCGCGGTGGCGATCTCGGTTGCGGACATGCCCAGCTCATGGGCGACGGCGGCCGCGGCGAGCGCGTTCGACACGTGGTGCTCACCGTACAGGCGCATGGTCACTTCGCTTGCACCGGAGGGTGTGTGGAGCATGAAGGCGGGCTGTCCGCTGTCCATGAGTCGCACGTTCTCGGCCCGTACGTCCGCTTCGCCGGACTCTCCGAAAAGGATCACCTTCGCCTTCGTACGGGACGCCATGGCCCGTACGAGCGGATCGTCGGCGTTGAGGATCGCCGCGCCGTCCTCCGGCAGCGCCTCCACGAGTTCGCCCTTGGCCTGCGCGATCTGTTCGCGGCCGCCGAACTCGCCGATGTGGGCGGAGCCGACGTTCAGCACCAGGCCGATCCTCGGGGGCGTCAGATCCGTGAGGTAGGCGATGTGGCCGATGCCCCGGGCGCCCATCTCCAGGACGAGGAACCGGGTCTCCTCGGTCGCGGTGAGCGCGGTGAGCGGCAGCCCGATCTCGTTGTTGAGCGAGCCGGGCGTGAACACCGTCGGTGCCTTGCGCCGGAGCACCTGGGCGATCAGGTCCTTGGTGCTGGTCTTGCCGGCCGAGCCGGTCAGGGCGACGAGGGTCGCGCCGAGCCGTCGTACGACATCACGCGCGAGGGCGCCGAGGGCCGTCTGCACGTCCTCGACGACGATCGCGGGGACGCCGACCGGGCGCTGGGCCAGCACGGCCACCGCGCCCGCCCGGACGGCCTGCTCGGCGTAGTCGTGGCCGTCCACGCGCTCTCCCACGAAGGCGGCGAACAGACTGCCGTCCGCCACCTGCCGGGAGTCGATGACGACGGGCCCGTGCACCTGCACCGACGGATCCGGTATGTCGTACGTCTGCCCGCCGACGACTGAGGCGATCTCGGCGAGAGAGAGGGCGATCACAAGTTCATCCCTGGGTCTTCTGAATGGCTTCTCGAAGCACCTGGCGGTCGTCGAAGGGACGGACCACCCCGGCGATGTCCTGGCCCTGCTCGTGGCCCTTGCCCGCGACGAGCACGGTGTCACCGGGCTGCGCGCGGGCGACGGCTGCGGCGATCGCGGCGGCCCGGTCCTCGAAGACCTGGACCTCGCCGCGTTCGTGTACTGGCACGGACGCCGCGCCTTCGAGCATGGTTGCGAGGATCGCGAGCGGGTCCTCGGAGCGGGGGTTGTCGGAGGTCAGTACGGCGGTGTCGGCGAGGCGGGCCGCGGCGGCGCCCATGGGCCCGCGCTTCGTGGTGTCCCGGTCGCCCCCGCAGCCCAGCACGACGTGCACCTTGCCCTCGGTGACCTTGCGGAGCGCCTTGAGCACCGACTCGACGGCGTCCGTCTTGTGGGCGTAGTCCACGACCGCGAGGTAGGGCTGCCCGGCGTCCACGCGCTCCAGCCGGCCCGGCACGCCCGGCACCGCGGCGACGCCGTCGGCGGCGGTCTGCGGGTCGAGGCCGGCCGCGGCCAGGGCGACGATCGCGGCGAGGGTGTTGGCCACGTTGAAGGGGCCCGGCAGCGGTGACCTGGCCTCGATGCGCTCGCCCTCGGGGCCGACCACGGTGAACGTCGAGTCCATCGGGCCGACCCGGACGTCCTCGGCGCGCCAGTCGGCGTCGGGGTGGCCCTCGGCGGAGTAAGTGATGACCGGGACGGTGGCCTCCCCGACGAGTCGGCGGCCGTACTCGTCGTCGACGTTGACCACGCCGAGCCGGCTGCGTTTCGGCGTGAACAGCTGCGCCTTCGCCTGGAAGTAGTCCTCCATGCCGGAGTGGAACTCCATGTGCTCCGGGCTGAGGTTGGTGAAGACGCCGATGTCGAAGACACAGCCGTCCACCCGGCCGAGGACCAGCGCGTGGCTGGAGACCTCCATGGCGACCGCCTCGACGCCGCGCTCGCGCATGACCGCGAACAGGGCCTGGAGGTCGGTGGCCTCGGGCGTGGTGCGCTCCGACTTGATGCGTTCGTCGCCGATGCGCATCTCGACGGTGCCGATCAGACCGGTGTTGTTCTTGACCTTCAGGCCGCCCTCGACGAGGTAGGCGGTGGTGGTCTTGCCCGAGGTGCCGGTGATGCCGATCTGGAGCAGGTCGCGGCCGGGGTCGCCGTAGATCGTGGTCGCCAGCTCGCCCATCCGTCCGCGCGGGTCGTCGACGACCAGGACCGGAAGTCCGGTCGCCGAGGCGCGCTCGGCGCCGGTCGGGTCGGTCAGCACCGCGACCGCGCCGAGGCTCGCGGCCTGGTTGGCGAAGTCGGCGCCGTGCAGCCGGGCGCCCGGGAGGGCGGCGTAGAGGTCGCCGGGGCGGACGGCGCGTGAGTCATGGGTGATGCCCGTGATCTCGGCAGTGTCGTCCGGTGCGGCGAGACCCAGCTGATCGGCGAGCTCCGCGAGGGGTGTGGCGGAGACCCGGACCGGCCTGGGCGGTCCCGGATAGGTCACGGGTGCGCCCTTCTGGGTGATTTGGGACTGATCAGCGTGTGGCACGGCGGTGAGCGTACCGGGCGCACCCGCTTGGGAGCGAAGTGAGGGGCGGGGCGCGCCCTGGTTGCCGGAATCGGGGGTGATCGTCGTCACGAGGTGGTTCCTGGTGGCCTTTCCGAGATGCGGAGCAGGTGTGAGGGGCCGCCGGTCATGGTGTGCGGGTGATCATGGTGTGTAGGTGACGGGCAGCCTCGCCGGCTTCGCTCCGGTGGGCGGGACCTGGAGCGTCTTCAGGGCGAACTCCATGACCTGCTTGTAGACGGGTCCGCAGATCTGGCCGCCGAAGTAGCTGCCCTGGGTGGCGTTCTGGATGGCGCAGTAGACGGTGATCCGGGGCTTGTCGGCGGGCGCGAACCCGGCGAACGACGACGTGTAGCCCTTGTACTTGCCGGTGGCCGGATCCACGCGGTTGGCGGTGCCCGTCTTGCCCGCGACCCGGTAGCCGGGGATGCGCGCCTTGGTGCCGGTGCCCTCCTGGTCGTCCACGACGGACTCCAGCATCTGGGCGAGGGTTTTGGCCGTCCTGGCGCTGACGACCCTTGTCTCCTTGGGCTTCGCGGCGGGGGTGAAGCGTCCGTCGGGCCCCTTCGTGCCGCGGACGAGCGTGGGTTCGATACGGACACCGCCGTTGGCGATCGTCGAGTAGACGGACGCGGCCTGCATCGCGTTGAGGGACACGCCCTGGCCGAAAGGAATCGTGTACTGCTGCGAGGTCGACCAGTCGGCGGGCTTGGCGAGGATGCCGGGGGTCTCGCCGGGGAAGTCGAGCCCGGAGTAGCTGCCGAGCCCGAACTTGCGCAGGTAGGAGTAGAGGACCTGGTTGGCCTGCGCCTGGGTCTTGCCGAGCTGGCCGGTCGCGAGGATCGTGCCGATGTTCGAGGACTTGGCGAGGACGCCGTTGAGCGTGAGGTACCAGGTCTCGTGGTCGATGTCGTCCTTGAAGAGCCGGTCGCCGCGGTGCAGCCGGTTGGGCACGATGACATGCGTGAGCGGAGTGGCCACGCCCCGTTCCAGTACGGCGGCCATGGACATGATCTTGGCGGTGGAGCCGGGTTCGTAGGCGTCCTGGAGGGCCGCGTTGCCCATGTTCACCGAGCTCGCCTTGGACAGGTCGTTGGGGTCGAAGCCGGGCGCGTTGGCCATGGCGAGGACCTCGCCGGTCCGCGTGTCCTGCACTATCACGTACCCGCGGTCCGCCTTGGACTCCTTCACCTGGTCGGTGATGGCCTTCTGGGCGGCCCACTGGATGTCCCGGTCGATGGTGAGCTCCACGTCGCTGCCGGGCACCGCGGGCGTCTCGGTGGACCCCACGGTGGGCACCTGCCGGCCCCCGGACTGGGCGTAGCGGATCTTGCCGTCCTTGCCGGCCAGCAGCGTGTTCAGCTCCTGCTCGACCCCGCCGCCGCCCTTGCCGTCGGCGTTGACCCAGCCCAGTATCCCGGCGGCGAGATCGCCGTTCGGGTACACCCGCTTGGTGGTCGGCACCGACAGGACGCCCCCGAGGACGTTGGCCGTGCCGGGGTCGGTCTCCGACTTGGCCGCGAGCGCGGTCTTCAGGTCCTTGATCTGCTTCCAGACCTGCGGGGTCCGGCGGCTCGCGAGCAGGACGTACCGCAGCTTCTTGTCCTTGGGCCGCAGTTTCTTGACGAGCACTTCCTGCTCCTGCCCCAGGATCGGGGCGAGCAGCGCGGCGGCCTGCTCGGGACCGTCGTCGATCTTCAACTGCTTGCGGGTGAACAGCGTGGGGTCGGCGGTGATGTCGTACGCGTCCTCGCTGGTCGCGAGGGCCACCCCGTCGCGGTCGGTGATCCCGCCGCGCTCGGCGGCCAGGGTGTAGCCGACGTACCGGTTCTGCTCGGCCTTGGCCGCGTACGTGCTCGCGTCGACGGCCTGCACCTGGAGCAGTCGTACGACGAAGGCGGCCAGCACCAGCGTCAGCGCGACGCCGACCAGGCGCAGCCGGGGGCGGGGACTGCCCAAGCGGATGGTCTTGGGGGCCGCCGTGCGGGGCGCGGCGGGGCGGCGGGCCGGGCGGGCTCCGGGACCCGGGCGCGGCCGGCCGACGGGGCGGGCGGAGCGCTCGGGGCGCGCCGGTCCGGGCACGCGGCGGCGCGGCGGCTGCCTGCCGAAATCGTCGGACACTGCCGTCACCTGCCGGGGGTCGGGGTCGGATTCGTGGAGGCCGTGGTGTCGAAGGGGGTGGTCCCGTCGGCCGGGACCTGCGCGGGGGCGGTTCCGGTGACCTGCCCGACGGTCTCGGTCGGGGTCGGGACGGTGGTCGCGGTGGTGCCGGCCGCGGGTGTGGAGCCGGCCGCCGGCGTGGAGGCGGTCGCACTGTCGATCACCTCGGGGGCGAGGACGAGCGGCATCCGCAGGGCGGCCGGGTCGGCGGAGGCGGGGGACGGGACGCCCTTGACGGTTCCGTCGGGGTCGAGGAACGCCGGGTCGCCGCCCGGCACCATGCCGAGCTCCCGGGCGCGGCGCACCAGGGCGTCGGGCGCGGAGTAGGCGTCGATGTCCCGCTGGAGGGCCTGCTGTTCGTCGGTGAGGCTCTTGGTGTCCTTCTGGAGGTCGGTGAGCTTGAACGAGCCTTCGCTGAGCGCGGAGTTCAGCACCAGCAGACCGATGAGGCCGCCGCCGAGGAGCAGGACCACGAGGAGCACGAAGGGGGTGCGGGCCGCCTGTCCGGAGCTCGTGGGGCCGGGGAACAGGCGCGCGAGACGGGCCGCCCTCCCCTTCAGTTCGGGTTTCCTACGCACACACCCTCCAGTGAGTCCGTTTCCCCAACCCACCTACGCGGCTCACGCACTTCACTCGATGGACTCCCTGATTCGCTCGGCGCCCCGGCAACGCGCCGGTGCGGCCCGCCGGTTCTCGGCGATCTCTTCCTCGGTGGGAAGTTCGGCACCGCGCGTGAGCAGCTTGAGCCGGGGCTGGTACCGCTCGGGGACGACGGGCAGTCCGGGCGGGGCGGTGGTGGCGGCACCGGCCGCGAAGACCTGCTTGACGAGCCGGTCCTCCAGCGAGTGGTACGACAGCACGGCGATCCGGCCGCCCACGGCGAGCGCCTCGACCGCGGCCGGGATCGCCCGCTCCAGGACGGCGAGTTCGCCGTTGACCTCGATGCGCAGGGCCTGGAAGGTGCGCTTGGCCGGGTTGCCGCCGGTGCGCTTGGCGGCCTGCGGCAGGGAGTCCCGGATCAGCTCGACGAGCCGCGCGCTGGTGGTGAAGGGCTCCTTGGCGCGCTCGCGCACGATCGCGGCCACGATCCGCTTGGCCTGCTTCTCCTCGCCGTAGGCCCTCAGGATCCTGACGAGTTGGCCCGGCGGGTAGGTGTTGAGGACCTCGGCGGCGCTCATGCCGGTCGTCTGGTCCATGCGCATGTCGAGCGGGGCGTCCTGGGCGTAGGCGAAGCCGCGGTCGGCCTCGTCGAGCTGCATGGAGGAGACGCCGAGGTCGAACAGGACGCCCTGCACGCGCGCGATGCCGAGCCGGTCGAGGACGTCGGGGAGCTCGTCGTAGACCGCGTGCACGAGGGTGGCGCGCTCACCGAAGGGCGCGAGCCGCTCGCCGGACAGGCGCAGGGCCTCCTTGTCGCGGTCCAGGGCGACGAGCCGGGCCTCGGGAAAGCGCTGGAGCAGGGCCTCGCTGTGGCCGCCGAGGCCGAGGGTGCAGTCGACGACGACCGCTCCGGGCCGCTCCAGGGCGGGCGCCAGCAGGTCCAGGCACCGCTGGAGCATCACCGGAACATGTCGACTCTGGCTCAAGGGGCCCTCTCAGGTCCGGCACGGGCCCTACGCACCGCCGGGTCCCCGCCCGCCGGCGAAAAGGGAGGCGGGCCGGCGCCGGAAGCGTCAGCCGACCGGAAGCGGGAGGAGGCCGAGCCGTACGTACGCGCCGCGCACGCGAGGAGACCGTCCGTGCGTGCGCCGGGGCCTCCGGGGAATGTCAGCAGGGAGGCCTCGCCTCCCGCTTCGCGTCACTTTAGTCCACGGTGTCGCGCGGTCAATCAACCGGCCTGCGCGTCGCGCATCGACGCGGATTCGAAGCGGCAAATGAACGGAAACCACCCGTTCGGGTGCACCGGGCACTCTTGTGGGTTACCTCACACCGAGGACGTGATGACGCTCTTTTTCCCTTCTCACCGCAGGACCGGGTCCGCCGTGACCAGTACCGTCATGGTTATGACGACTTCCGCATCCGTTCCCACCGAAGGCGCCATAACCCGCGGCGGCCCCGTGACCGACCGCCTGGTCGAGGCCAACGAGCGGTACGCCGCGGCCTTCACGGACCCCGGCATGGACGCCCGTCCGGTCCTGCACGTCGCCGTCGTGGCCTGCATGGACGCCCGTCTCGACCTGCACGCGGCGCTCGGTCTGGAGCTCGGCGACTGCCACACCATCCGCAACGCGGGCGGCGTGGTCACCGACGACGTGATCCGCTCGCTCACCATCAGCCAGCGCAAGCTCGGCACCCGCAGCATCGTCCTCATCCACCACACCGGCTGCGGTCTGGAGGCCATCACCGAGGACTTCCGCACCGAGCTGGAGATGGAGGTCGGCCAGCGCCCTGCCTGGGCCGTGGAGGCCTTCCGGGACGTCGACCAAGACGTACGGCAGTCCATGCAGCGGGTGCGGACCTCGCCGTTCCTGCTCCACACCGACGACGTGCGGGGTTTCGTCTTCGACGTGAAGACGGGTCTGCTGCGCGAGGTCGACCCCGCGCAGTGACACCCCGGAGCCCGGCGCGAGGGGCCGCCGTAGCTGTCGTTTCGCTGTTGATTTCAGCCCCAGCGGTGCCCAAAACCCCGTAAGACCCGACATAGTGCAGCCAGTTGTCCACAGTCGAGTGACACGAATCGGTAACGGCAGCAAGAATGCGGGTGTGGCGTCACGCGGAACTTTTCACGCGTGGTGTCCGTGATTCGGGGTGGGCCGGTTACGCATCACAGAGCGTCGGCCCGGAAAGTACGGGCCGAGGAGGGCCGGGTGACCACCTATGACGATCGATCGAGCCTCACTGATCTGACCGCCGTCGTGGAGCGGGTACGCAGTTCGGTGGAGGGCGTGATCGAGGGGAAGCCCGAGGTCGTTCGGCTCTCTTTGACCGTGCTGCTCGCCGAGGGACATCTGCTGATCGAGGATGTCCCCGGCGTCGGCAAGACCATGCTGGCCAAGGCCCTGGCGCGGTCCATCGACTGCTCGGTGCGCCGCATCCAGTTCACGCCCGACCTGCTGCCCTCGGACATCACCGGCGTGTCCATCTGGGACCAGCAGCGCCGTGACTTCGAGTTCAAGCCGGGCGCGATCTTCGCGCAGATCGTGATCGGCGACGAGATCAACCGCGCCTCGCCGAAGACCCAGTCGGCGCTCCTGGAGTCGATGGAGGAGCGCCAGGTCACCATCGACGGACAGACCTACGAGCTGCCCAGTCCCTTCATGGTGGTCGCCACCCAGAACCCGGTCGAGATGGAGGGCACCTACCCGCTCCCCGAGGCCCAGCGCGACCGCTTCATGGCCCGCGTCTCGGTCGGCTACCCCAGCGTGGAGGCCGAGCTCCAGATGCTCGACATCCACGGCGGGGTCAGCCCGCTGGAGGACCTCCAGCCGGTGGCCCACGCTCACGACATGGTGAAGCTGATCGAGGCCGTCCGCGGCGTCCATGTCGCCGAAACGGTCCGGCGGTACGCCGTCGGCCTGGTCGCCGCCACCCGCACCCACCCCGACCTCAGACTCGGGGCGTCCCCGCGCGCGACGCTGCACCTGCTGCGCGCCGCCAAGGCCTCCGCCGCCCTCAGCGGCCGTGAGTACGCGCTGCCGGACGACGTCCAGGCGCTCGCCGTGGCCGTCCTCGCCCACCGACTGCTGCCCACCGCCCAGGCCCAGCTGAACCGGCGCACCGCCGAGCAGGTCGTGCAGGAGATCCTCCAGCGCACCGCGGTGCCCGCCGCGCCCCAGCAGGGCGGGATCGGGATCGGCCGGGGCGCGCCCGCGTATCCGCAGCAGCAGCCGCGGAGCCTGTGATGTCCACCGGGGTGCCCTCGGCCGGCGGCCCCGAGGCCGACCGGGGCGACAAGGGCGGGGTGCGCACCGCACTGGCCGGTCTGACCACCCGCGGCCGCTCCTTCTTCGCCGCCGGCATCGCCGCGGCGATCTGCGCCTACGTCCTGGGCCAGAGCGACCTGCTGCGGGTCGGCCTGCTGCTCGCCGTGCTGCCCCTGGTGTGCGCGACCGTGCTCTACCGCACCCGCTACCGGGTCGCGGGCAGCCGCAGGCTCTCCCCCGCGCGCGTGCCGGCCGGCAGCGAGGCCCGAGTCCATCTGCGGATGGACAACGTCTCCCGGCTGCCCACCGGCCTGCTGATGCTCCAGGACCGGGTGCCCTACGTCCTCGGCCCGCGCCCCCGCTTCGTGCTCGACCGGGTCGAGCCGGGCGGCCGCCGCGAGGTCTCCTACCGGGTCCGCTCCGACCTGCGCGGCCGCTACCCGCTGGGCCCGCTCCAGCTGCGCCTGACCGACCCGTTCGGGATGTGCGAGCTGACCCGCTCCTTCTCGACGTACGACACCCTGACCGTGATCCCGCGCGTGGAGGCGCTGCCGCCGGTGCGGCTGAGCGGCGAGGCCAAGGGGTACGGCGACGGACGGCAGCGCTCGCTCGCCCTGGCCGGCGAGGACGACGTCATCCCGCGCGGCTACCGCTACGGCGACGACCTGCGCCGGGTCCACTGGCGCTCCACCGCCCGCTACGGCGAGCTGATGGTCCGCCGCGAGGAACAGCCGCAGCGCGCCCGCTGCACGGTGCTGCTGGACACCCGGGGCCTCGCCTACGCGGGCGCGGGCCCGGACTCGGCCTTCGAGTGGGCCGTCTCGGGCGCCGCCTCGGTCCTGGTCCACATGCTCGAACGGGGCTTCTCCGTACGTCTGCTGACCGACACCGGCAACTGCGTGCCCGGTGAGGGCGCCGACGGCTTCGCGGGCGCCGGCCAGGGCACGGCGGAGGCGGCCGGACTGATGATGGACACCCTCGCGGTGATCGACCACTCCGACGGCACCGGCCTGTCCCTCGCGTACGACGTGCTGCGCAGCGGGAACGAAGGGCTGCTGGTGGGCTTCTTCGGCGACCTCGACGAGGAGCAGGCCACGGTGGCCGCCAAGATGCGGCAGCGCAGCGGGGGCGCGCTCGCCTTCGTGCTGGACAGCGAGAGCTGGGTGCGGGAACCGACCGATGTGCCGGGGCCCGCCACGGAGCACGAGGAGCGGCTGCGGATGCTGCGCGAGGCGGGCTGGACGGCCCTGGGCGTGCCCAGGGGCACCTCTTTGGAAGAGCTGTGGCGTCTCGCGGACCGTGAGCGCACGGGCGTCGGTGCGGCCGGCGCCGGGGAGGCATCGTGATGAGCGGGCGGGCACGACTGGCGCTGTGCGCGTGGGCGGCCACGCTGATGGCCGCGTGCGCCCTGCTCCCGCTGGTCGAGCCGGTCACCTGGATCGTCCAGGTGGCCTTCCTGCTGGGCGTGCAGACCGTGGTGGGCGCGGTGACCCGGCGTATCCCGCTGGCCCGGCCGCTGACCGTGGCCGCGCAGACGATCGTCACGCTGGTCATGCTGACCCTGATCTTCGCCCGCGACCAGGCCTTCCTCGGGCTGATCCCCGGCCCGGGCGCCTTCCTGCACTTCGGTGACCTGCTCCAGCAGGGCGGCGACGACATCGCGCGGTTCGCGATCCCGGCGCCGCTGGAGTCCGAGGGCATCAAGCTGATGGTGTTCGGCGGGGTGCTGATCATCGGGCTGGCGGTGGACACCCTCGCGGTGACCTTCCGCAGCGCGGCCCCGGCGGGCCTGCCGCTGCTCGCGCTGTACTCCGTCGCGGCGGGACTGTCCGACGGCGGGGGCGACTGGCTCTGGTTCCTGGTCGCGGCGGGCGGCTATCTGCTGCTGCTCCTGGCCGAGGGCCGCGACCGGCTCTCGCAGTGGGGCCGCGTCTTCGGCGGGGCCTCGCGCACCCCGGGGTCGGACTCCGGTCCGGTGGCCCCGGTCCGCACCGGGCGGCGCATCGGCGTGCTCGCCCTGGGCATCGCCCTCGTGGTCCCTCTCGGGCTGCCCTCGATGAGCGGCGGCCTGCTGGACGCCACCGGCGCGGGCGTGGGCGCGGGCAACGGAAGCGGCGGCACGATCTCCGCGGTGAACCCCCTGCTCTCGCTGCGCGACAGCCTGAACGTCGACGAGGACCGCCAGGTCCTGTCGCTCCAGACCGGCAGCACCACCGACATCTCCAACCTGTACCTGCGGATCGTCTCGCTGGACGACTTCGACGGCCGCACCTGGAAGCCGTCCAAGCGGTCCATCACGGGCGTTCCGGACGAGTTCCCCACCCCCATCGGCCTCGGCACCGACGTCAAGCGCTCCGAGGTGAGGACGACCATCGAGGCGGCGAACTGGTACGCCCAGGACTACCTGCCGATGCCGTACCCGCCGAGCGGTGTGAAGATCAGCGGCAACTGGCGTTACGAGCCCCAGGGCATGGCGCTGGTCGGCGACCACGGGCAGAACACGCGCGGGCTGACCTACGAGGTGACGAGCCTGGACGTGCAGCCCACGGCGGAGCAGCTGGCCTTGGCGCCGTCCGCTCCCCCGGCGATCGAGCGCGACTACACCGAGCTGCCCGACTCGCTGCCCGCGGTGGTGGCCAAGACCGCGCGTGAGGTCACCGCGGGCGCGAAGAACGCCTACGAGCAGGCGGTCGACCTGCAGGACTACTTCGCGGTGAACGGCGGCTTCGAGTACGACACCCAGGTGGAGGTCGGCGACGGGCCCAACGCGATCGCCAACTTCCTGCGCGACAAGCAGGGCTTCTGCGTCCACTTCTCGTTCGCCATGGCGGCGATGGCCCGTTCCCTGGGCATCCCGGCCCGGGTCGCGGTGGGCTTCGCGCCCGGCACCCCGCAGGCGGACGGCTCGGTGTCGGTGGGCCTCAAGGACGCCCACGCCTGGCCCGAGCTGTACTTCGAGGGCGTGGGCTGGACCCGCTTCGAGCCCACCCCGACCCGGGGCACCGTGCCGTCGTACACCGTCCCGGACGCCATCGGCAACGTGAACCCGGACATTCCCCGGCCGTCCGCGGGCTCGTCCACGGAGCCGTCGGCCTCGCCCTCGGCGAGCGAGAGCTGCTCGGCTCAGCTGCGGAAGCTTCAGGCGTGCGACAGCGCGTCCCCCGCGGCGGTGGCGGGTGGCGACGGCAGCGGCCCCTGGTGGGCCGTACAGGGCTCCTGGTGGTACCTGAAGCTGCTGTTCTGGGTGGTCTTCGGGCTGGTTCTGCTGCTGATCCCCCTGTCGCCGTCGCTGTGGCGGCTGCGCACCCGCGCGGCCCGGCTGGGCGGGCACGGCCGCAGCGAGGCGGACGCCGCCGCGCACACCCTGGCGGCCTGGCAGGAGCTGACCGACACGGCGTGGGACTTCGGCATCCCACCGGACGACTCGCAGACCCCGCGCAAGGCGGCGGCACGGATCGTACGGCTCGGGCATCTGGACGCCACGGCCGCGGCCTCGGTGCACCGGGTGGCGGACGCCGTGGAGCAGGTGCTCTACGCCCCCCGGCCGCGACTGACGGCCGGCCTGGCCCGGGACGTCCACCAGGTGATCGGCGGCCTGCGCGATTCCGTCAGCCGGGGCACCCGACTGCGGGCGCTGATCGCTCCGCGTTCGACCGCACGAGTGGTGTGGGCGGTGTCGGAGTGGTGGGCCGGACTCACGGCACGCGCGGCGGCGGCCCGGCCGACCCTGCGCAAGCCCTCGGGACAGCAAGGCTGAGCGGCCCTCGCCCCCGGGCGAGGGCATACGTGAGGGGGTGAGCACCCGGCCGGGTGCTCACCCCCTCACGTATGCC
>NZ_JBHUXV010000133.1:0-23830 GCF_042669125.1 Streptomyces sp. NPDC057253
CCGCCCAGGTCAGCCGGCGGGCACCGCCCCGGTCAGCCGGTGAAGCCGGCCGTGATCGAGGTGAACTGCCAGGTGTTCTGGCTGATGCCGGAGCAGTTGCTGACCACTCCGCCGCCCGGGCACGGCCGGTCGCGGTTGACCGACCAGAACGCGAGCCGGGCGATGTGGTGCGCGTTCGCCCAGTCCCGGATCTGGGTCCAGATCGCCGGGGTGGTGTTCTCCTGCTGGTCGGAGAGCCCGTTCATGCCCGAGATGCCGATGTGGGAGTACGCGGTGGCGTCGTCCCAGCCGAACGTCGACTTCAGCTTGGCCTTCAGCCCCTCGGTGGCGTTCACGGTGTTGCCGTACATGTCGGAGCCGCCGCCGAAGTCGAACGGCATGATGGTGAACACGTCGATGTTCGCGCCGAGCGACTGCGCCTGCTCGATGAGCCGGTTGCCGTAGTACGTCGGCCCGGTGGTCGAGGTGCCGAAGGTGACGATGGTCTTGAGGCCCGGGTTGTTGGCCTTGACCGTCTTCAGGGCGGTGAGGATCCTCGCCTGCACGGCCTCGTTCTCGAACTCGTCGGTGTTCTCGATGTCCATGTCGATCGCCTTGAGCGAGTAGGCGTCGATCACCTTCTGGAGGGCGGCCGCGAGCGCGCTCGCCGAGGAGCAGTTGGCGCCGAGCTTGCTGCCCTGCCAGCCGCCGAACGAGGGCACGACGTCACCGCCGGCGGACCGGATCTGGTTGATGGCGGTCTGGTCGACCCCGCCGGTCAGCGGCCGGGTGCTGTCCCAGGCCGGGTTGCAGCCACCGGAGTCCAGCATGAACGCCATCGTGAACCACTTGACGCCGGTCGCGCTCATCACGGTCGTCGGGCTCGGCGGATCGCCCCAGCCCTCGTACAGATAGGGCGCGGCCTGCTTGAAGCCGGTGCCGCCCCCGCCGCCCGCGTCCGTCGTCACGCTCACGGAGTTCGAGGCGCCCGAGGTGTTGCCGGCGGCGTCACGGGCCTTGACGGTGAAGGTGTACGCCGTGCTCGGCGAGAGCCCGCTCACCGTGGCGGACGTCCCGGAGACGCTCAGGACGTTGTTCGAGCCGCTGTAGACGTCGTACGCCGTCACCCCCACGTTGTCCGTCGAGGCGTTCCACTTCAGCGACACGCTCGACGAGGTCTTGCCGGTGGAGGTCAGCCCGGCCGGCGCGGTCGGCGCCTGGGTGTCCGAGCCACCGCCACCGCCGGGGCCGTCGAGGCTGATGTCGTCGGCGTAGTAGGTGCCCTGGGCGTACCAGCCGTGGACGTAGATCTGCGCGCTGGTCTGCGTGGAGCCGGTGGTGAAGCTCGTGGTGAGCCGGCTGTACGCCGACGGGGAGGTGGTCCAGGTCGAGGCTCCGCCGGTCACCCCGAGGTACACGTACGAGCCACGCACCCAGCCGCTGAGCTGGTACGTGGTGTTCGGCTGCACGGCGACGGTCTGGCTGCACTGCGCGTTGTCGCTCGAACTCACCGCGCCCTGAAGGGCCTTGGAGCCCCCGTGCACGGGAGAGGAGACGACGGAACCGAGGTTGCCGGTGCAGGTCCAGGGCGAGAGACCGCCCGACTCGAAGCCGGGGTTGGTCAGGATGTTGGCCGCCTGGGCGCTCTGGGGAAGTGCGATGGCTCCGGCCAGCGCGAGGGCGGCGGAGCCGAGCAGAGCGAGAACTCTGGAACGTCTGAGTGGGTTGCGCACGCGATCTCCCTGAAGAAATGGGGGTGTTCGGGAGTGCAGAAAGGTGCAGGGGTGCGCAACCAAGTTGGTATGGACCAATGCCCCTGTCAAGACGAGGGGCGGGATTGGTCCATACCGGTGCAGGGAAAGTGCCTTCAGGGGCGCGGGGAACTGCGCGATCAACCACGACGGCCCCGCACCCGGCGGACAACCTAAAGCGGCAGCACCTGCCCCGCAGCCTCGACGACAACCGGCTCCGCAGTCGCAGGCGCAGGCACCGCGGGCAACAGCTCGGACACCTCACCCCGCTGGGCCGGAATCGACACCGGCCGAAGCTGCCGCGGCCCCGACACCACCGTGTAGTCCTGCCCGAGGAACGGCGGCTCGATCACCCCGGTCTCCTCCCCGAGCGCCAACTGCACGGCGGCCCACGGCACATTGACCCCGCACAGGGACAGCTGGTGCAACCCGCCCGCCGGCCGCGTGTTGACATCCATCAGCACCGGACGGTCACCGAACATCCGGAACTGGATGTTGGAGAGATAGTGCAGCCCGAACCCCTCGGCGATCAGCCGGGCCGGCTCCAGCCACTGCTCGTCCCGCGTGAACCCGCGCCGACGGCCGTTCTTCGTGCGGCCGATCGCCAGCCGCACCCGGTTGTCGGTCCCGGTGAGCGTGTCCACCGACACCTCCGGCTGCTCTAGCCGCGGCATGACCAGCCAGTCGACCTGCTCGTCGGCCCGCTCCAGCGCCTCGACGACCATGTCGAGCGAGACGTAGGGACTCGGGAAGCCGTTGAGGTGCGCGAGCGAGAAGGGGGCGCGCGTGATCACCCGGAAGCCCACCCCGCCGGCGCCGGACGCCGGCTTGAAGCACGCCTTGTGCCCGTCCGCCTCCAGCTTCTCCACGGCCGTCACCAGCTCGGCCGCGGTCCGCACCCGCCACCACGGCGGCACCGGGACACCGATCGCCTGGACCGCCTCGTAGGCGACGACCTTGTCGTGGAAGACGGCCACGCCCTCCGGCGGCGGCGCCAGCAGCGCCGTACCGACCGCGGCGAAGTCGGCCCGGTGGGCCACGATCGCCGCCTGGTGCAGCCGGGGCACGAACACGTCGATGCCGCGCCGCTGGCACTGGTCGAGTGCGAACTCGACATAGGCGGCAGGGGACAGGCCCTCCGGCTCCAGCTCGGCGGTGTCGGCGGCGGCCAGCACGGGCGAGTCGGGGTCGCCGTGCGTCGCGTGGATCTCGACGGCGCGATCGCTGGGATTTCGCCGCAACTGATCCATGAAGAAGACGTTCTCCGCGTACGTGCGGTTGAGCCAGACGCGTACGCGAGAGAGCATGCAGGCCGCCTTTCGGGCTTTTTCGGGCAGGGCGAAGCGAGCCCGGCCCGGGCAGGGTGATTGGAGGGACACCAAACCGCCCCTTGCGAAGGGAAGTTCCATGCGGTGGTGTTGGGGCGATCATACGGCTTTCCAGGGGTCCCGCGTGCAACGCCCGTGTTACGGATTCCCCGATCATGAAGCCGCGCCCGGACGGTCCACTCTTGTACCGGGAAACCAAATGTGTTGTCGTGGTCCCACCCGGGTGCTCGGAGGGGGCGAGAGTGACGTCTACGGCCGGTGCCGCGGCACAGCTCCTGGCCATCAGCGACCTGCACATCGGCTACCCCGAGAACCGCGCCCTCGTCGAGCGGCTGCGCCCCGGGACCGACGACGACTGGCTCCTGGTGGCCGGTGACGTCGCGGAGACCGTCGCCGACGTCCGCTGGGCCCTCGAAACCCTCGCCGGCCGCTTCCGCCGGGTCGTCTGGGCCCCCGGCAACCACGAACTGTGGACCCACCCGAAGGACACCGTCACCCTGCGCGGGGTCGCCCGCTACGAACACCTCGTCGCGATGTGCCGGGACCTGGGCGTCCTCACCCCCGAGGACCCCTACCCCGTCTGGGACGGCCCCGGCGGCCCGGTCGCCGTCGCCCCGCTCTTCCTGCTGTACGACTACTCCTTCCTGCCGGCCGGCTGCACCACCAAGGAGCAGGGCCTGGAGTACGCCCACGGCACCGGCATCGTGTGCAACGACGAGTACCTGCTGCACCCCGACCCCTACCCGACCCGCGAGGCCTGGTGCCGGGCCCGGGTCGCCGAGACCGAGCGAAGACTCGCCGCGCTCCCCGCCGACCTGCCCACCGTCCTCGTCAACCACTACCCGCTGGACCGGCACCCCACGGACGTCCTGTGGTACCCCGAGTTCGCCATGTGGTGCGGCACGACACTGACCGCCGACTGGCACCGCCGCTTCCGCGTCGAGACGATGGTCTACGGCCATCTGCACATCCCCCGGACCACCTGGCACGAGGGGGTCCGCTTCGAGGAGGTGTCGGTGGGCTACCCACGGGAGTGGCGGGGGCGGCCGGAGCCGCCGGGCCGGCCCCGCCGGATCGTGCCCGGGGAGGTGGGCGCACGATGATCGAGGAACTCCTGCCGGACTCGGTCGACGCCGTCGAGGCGTACGACGGCGAGGCGTACGGCGGCGAGGCGTACGGCGGCGACGAACCGGAGCACGCGGGGCCGCACCCCACGGAGGCCGCGCTCTCCGGGCCGCACCCCGAGCAGGCCGCGCTCGCCGGGCTGTACCCCGAGGAGGCCGCGCTCGTCGCGCCCGCCGTCCCCAAGCGGCGCCGGGAGTTCGCCCTGGTGCGCGCCTGCGCCCGGCGGGCCATGGAGAAGCTCGGGGTGCCGCCGCAGCCGCTGCTGCCCGGGGAACGCGGTGCCCCGCGCTGGCCGGCCGGACTCACCGGCAGCATGACCCACTGCGACGGCTACTGCGCCGCGGCCCTGGTCCGGGCCGCCGACCTGGCCTCCCTCGGCATCGACGCCGAACCGCACGGACCGCTCCCCGAGGGCGTGCTGGAGAGTGTCTCCCTGCCGGGCGAGCGGGTCCGGCTGCGGGAGCTCGCCGGGACGCACCCCGCCGTCCACTGGGACCGGCTGTTGTTCAGCGCCAAGGAGTCCGTCTACAAGGCGTGGTTCCCCCTCACCGGCACGTGGCTGGACTTCTCCGAGGCCGACATCGCGATCCTCGTCGACCCGGACAAGGCCCTCAGCGGCACCCTGCGCGCCGAACTCCTCGTCCCCGGCCCGCTGGTGGGCGGTGTGCGCCGCCAGGCCTTCGAGGGCCGCTGGACGGTCCGGGACGGGCTCGTGGCGACCGCGGTGACGGTGCCGCACGCCTGAGCGCGCGGCACGCTCCCCGGCACCCCCTATGGCTCCGGCGGGCACCAGCTCCGCAGCAGCCTGAAGAACCCCTCCTCATTGCCCGCCAGGCCCGCGTCCGCCAGGGCCTGTTCGGCCTCGGCGAGGACCGCCGGCGGGACGACCGGTGGCCGGGCGCTGTCGGGCGGACCCGACGCGGTGTCGAAAGCGGCTCGGACCGTGTGCAGCAGCCGCAGATACGCCTGGACGGCGGTGCGCTCACGGTCGGTCAGTACGGCGGTGGGCATCGGCGGCTCTCCCCAAGTCATGGTCGGTCATACGGGTGTGCATCTCCAGCTTGCCGTCCACCACTGACAATCCGGCTCGAGCGCCCTGTCGTTCGCCCGCTTAGCGGAGGCGAAACCTCCTCGAAATCACCACGGGGAAAGCGGTCCTACGCTGGGAGGAAGGGCTTTCGGCCGCCTCGCCGCGGCCGGAGAACGCACAGGGAGGTGAGCCCGTGGTCGACAACCCGCGCGGGCGTCCGGCGCGCGCCGTCCGGCTGCGCCCGGTGGGCGACGGCGAACTGGAGCTGCGGTACCGCGTGGTGCACGGCTACCGCCGTGCCTACCGGATGGCAGGGGAGGGCCCGGCGCTGGTGCTGGTGCACGGCATCGGGGACTCCTCCGCGACCTGGGCCGACCTGATCCCCGACCTCGCCCGCACCCACACCGTGATCGCCCCCGACCTGCTCGGGCACGGCGACTCCGACAAGCCGCGCGCCGACTACTCGGTGGCCGCGTACGCCAACGGCGTGCGGGATCTGCTCACCACCCTCGGCATCGAGTCGGCCACCCTGGTCGGGCACTCGCTGGGCGGGGGAGTGGCGATGCAGTTCGCCTACCAGTTCCCCGAGCGCACCGAGCGGCTCGTCCTGGTGGGCGCGGGCGGTGTGGGCCGCGAGGTCAACCCCGTGCTCAGGCTGGTGTCGCTGCCCGGCGCCCACCTGATGCTGTCCGCGCTGCGGCTGCCCGGCATGCGGCTCCAAGTGGGCCTCGCCGTCCGTCTGATGAAGCTCCTGGACACCGACCTCGGCCAGGACGCCCCGGACCTGCTGAACCTCGTCGACGCGCTCCCCGACGAGACCTCCCGCAACGCCTTCGTGCGCACCCTGCGCGCGGTCGTCGACTGGCGCGGACAGGTCGTCACCATGCTCGACCGCTGCTACCTCACCGAGGGCATGCCGACCATGCTGCTGTGGGGCGACCGCGACAGCGTGGTGCCGGTACGGCACGCCTTCGGCGCCCACGAGGCGATGCCCGGCAGCCGCCTGGAGATCTTCGAGGGCGCGGGCCACTTCCCGTTCCACACCGACCCCGCCCGGTTCGTCTCGCTGATCCAGGAGTTCACCGCCACGACCGCCCCGGCGGACTGGAGCCGGGACCACTGGCGGGAGCTGCTGCGCGAGGGACGGCCCGACGGCACGCGTGCGCGTGCGGTGGAGCGGGACCTGAAGGGGGCGAGTGAACGCAGCGCGACCTGAGGGGCGATTCTCAGCCCTGCTGTCCGCGGTACCCGAGCGACGCCTCGATGCGCCCCGCCAGATGATCCCGCTGCACCGGCCCCCGCAGCGCCGAACCGGCCAGCAGGGTCCGGCACTTGCTGGCCAGCAGCAGACCGAAGCTCTCCGCGTCCCGCTCGTCGGCGAGCTCGAAGCGGCTGCGCGCGGCGACCTTGCGGACCGTGGCCTGGAGGTCGGCGTCGTCGCTGAGCAGACGGGCGGCGACCGCGGCGCCCTCGACGTGGTGGGAGCAGTGGCCGGCGTTCATGTGCCACAGCTCGTGGCCGAGGATCACCAACTGGTGGTCGGGCGCGGTGCGTTCCTCGATCACGACGAGGTCCTGGTCGGCCATGTCGAGCCACAGCCCGCTCGCGGTGCCGGGCGGGAAGGGTGCCGTACGGAAATGGACCGGGCGGCCCCGGCGTCTGCTCATCGCCTCGCACAGGGCGCCGTACAGGTGCTCGGGCCGGGCCGGCGCGGTCAGCTCCAGCTCCGCCACCAACTCGCCGCTGAGGCGGCGCATGTGCTTACCGATGCCCACAGTTGTCTCCCGGATCAGGACTCGGGCCGCTTGACGCTCTCCAGGAGCATGTCCAGCCACTCGGCGACCTTGTCACGGTGCTGGTCGGTGGGCAGCTGCGCGGCCCGCCAGGCGATCCCCCGGACGCCGTGGTCCTGCAACAGCCGCTCCAGCGGGTCGTCGTGGGCCGCCGCCGCGGCCTCCCGCTCCCGGTCGGCGAGTTTGTGCAGCAGCTCCTGCTCGGTGTGCTGGAGGGCGCCCGCCAGCGCCTCGGGGTCCTCGGCGGTGAGGAATCCGGCGTGCACCCGGAAGAACCGCTGGATGGCGTCGCAGTGCTCCATGGTGGGGCGGCGGTCGCCGTTGATGAGGGCGCCCGCCTGCTGCCGGGACATGCCCGCCCCGTCCGCGATCTCCTGCTGGGTGTACTTGCGGCCGCCCGGCTTGAGCCGGGTGCGGCGCAGCAGGTCGAGCCGTTGCAGGAACCGCGCCTGGACGTCCGGTTCGCCCGCCGGGCGCCCGCTCAACAGGGCCTTGACCACGGGTTCGGGGACACCGGAGGCGACGGACAGCCGGCCGGTGTCGAAGACCTGCGCGTGCGGGACGCCGAGCCGGTCGGCGAGTGCGGTGACGCGGGCGACGACGGCCGTCAGTACGACCGTTGCCGCGTCGTCCGGGCTCTCGAAGCCATCCGACACCGACAGATCTCCTACGTCTCTCACCCGACTTCTCACGGGCGGTCGCCGTGAACTTCCCGGAGAGTAGCCCGATGTTCGAACTCACATCCAGGTCTCGCCACAACTGTGGCCAATTTCAGCCGTCAACCGCCACGGAATGCCACGATAGTTGACACGCCTCGCTCCGGGGAAGCAGGATCAAGGCGCCGCGTGAAGGCCGCATAGGCAAGAGGGGTGACCTCCCGATGGCACATCAGGCAGGTGGGCAGCCGTCGGAACTGCGGCCCGTCCCCGAGGGGCTCGAAGCCCAGGCGTACCTTCAGGACTACGCCACGCTCCTGGAAGCCGTCCCCTTCCCGTCCGTCGTCCTCGACCACCGCTGGGACGTCGTCCTCGCCAACGCCGCTTTCGCGTCACTTTTCCGCGCCGTGGGCCCGCATCCGACAGCCATGCCGGGCGACAACTTCCTTCGCTTCGTGCTCTTCCACCCCGATGCCGGCACCGTCCTCGGTGAGCACGAGTCGCGCTGGTGCCTGCCGATGCTCGCGCACCTCGCGGCCGCGGTCGAGCGGCACGGCCATGACCACGGCCTCCAGGCGATCCGCCGGGACATCGCCCAGGACCCGATCATGGAGGCCGCCTACCGGCACGGCCTGCCGCACTGGATCCGCGCGGTCGGCGAACAGGCCGTGGAGCACGACGGCTCGGTACGCCCCCTGGTGCATCCGGACCCGCGCTGGGGCGCCACCGACTGCCGGCTGGTCGACGAGACCCCGCGCACCCTGCGCGACCTCGGGTACACCAGACTGACCCTGGTGCTCCGCCCGGCCACCGCCCGACGCCGCCCGCGGCGCACCGCGAGCCACCTCACGGTGGTACCCACCCCCGAGGCCTGACGGGCACCGTCGGCGTTCAGGTCGTCGACGGCGCCTCGTCAGTAATCGTCCGCCCCCGTGGAGCCATGGCGTTCCACGGGGGCCGCCCACGTCGGCCCCCTTTACGCAAGCGGCTTGCATTCCTTGCGCTATTCTTGCGCGCATGACGCGACGACTTGCCGAGGTGGCGAAGAAGGTCGGGGTCAGTGAGGCCACGGTCAGCCGGGTGCTCAACGGCAAGCCGGGAGTCTCCGAGGGCACCCGGCAGGCCGTGCTGTCCGCGCTGGACGTGCTCGGCTACGAGAGGCCGACGCAGTTGCGGGGGGAGCGGGCGCGGCTGGTGGGGCTGGTGCTGCCGGAGCTTCAGAACCCGATCTTCCCGGCGTTCGCCGAGGTCATCGGCGGGGCGCTGGCCCAGCTCGGGCTGACCCCGGTGCTGTGCACCCAGACCAAGGGCGGGGTCTCCGAGGCGGACTACGTGGAACTGCTGCTGCAACAGCAGGTGTCCGGGGTCGTCTTCGCCGGCGGGCTGTACGCGCAGGCCGACGCCCCCCACGACCACTACCGGCTGCTCGCCGAGCGCAGGATCCCGGTCGTGCTGGTCAACGCGTCCATCGAGGATCTCGGCTTTCCCGGGGTCTCCTGCGACGACGCGGTGGCGGTGGAGCAGGCCTGGCGGCACCTCGCCTCGCTGGGGCACGAGCGGATCGGGCTGGTGCTGGGGCCGGAGGACCATGTGCCCTCGGCGCGCAAGCTGGTCGCCGCGCGGGTCATGGGGGACCTGCCCGACGAGCATGTCGCCCGCGCGATGTTCTCGATCGAGGGCGGGCACGCGGCGGCCTCCCGGCTCATCGACCGGGGTGTCACCGGCATCATCTGCGCCAGCGACCCGCTGGCACTCGGCGCCATCAGGGCCGCCCGCCGCAAGGGCCTGGACGTCCCCTCCCGGATCTCGGTCGTCGGCTACGACGACTCGGCGTTCATGAACTGCACCGAGCCTCCGCTGACCACGGTCCGGCAGCCCATCGAGGCCATGGGCAGGGCGGCCGTGGAGCTGCTGAACACCCAGATCAGCGGCGGTTTCGTGACGCGCGAGGAGCTGCTGTTCGAGCCCGAGCTGGTGGTGCGGGGCTCGACGGCGCAAGCACCGCGTTCCTGAGATCCATCCTGCTGTCGAATAATTACAGATTCTGCGCGACATCTTGCGGACGGATGTCGGCGGTGCTTGAGTGTGCGGCGCCCACCGCTCCTGCCACGAGGGGTCCACCGATGAGAAGCACCGGGTACCGCCGTACCTTCGCCGCGCTCGCTGTCTGTTCCCTTGCCCTTGCCGCCTCCGCCTGTGGATCGGGCGACGACTCGGCGAGCGGCAAGACCCGCATCACGGTCAACTGCATGCCGCCCAAGAGCGCCAAGGTCGACCGCCGGTTCTTCGAGCAGGACATCGCGTCCTTCGAGAAGCAGAACCCGGACATCGACGTCGTCGCGCACGACGCGTTCCCCTGCCAGGACCCCAAGACCTTCGACGCCAAGCTCGCCGGCGGGCAGATGGAGGACGTCTTCTACACGTACTTCACCGACGCCAAGCACGTCGTCGACATCAACCAGGCCGCCGATCTCACCCCGTACGTCAAGGAGTTGAAGAGCTACCCCACCCTCCAGCAGCAGCTCCGCGACATCTACACGGTCGACGGGAAGATCTACGGCATCCCGCGCACCGGCTACTCCATGGGCCTGATCTACAACAAGCGGCTCTTCGCGAAGGCCGGCCTCGACCCCGAGCAACCCCCCACCACCTGGGCCGAGTTGCGGGCCGACGCCAAGAGGATCGCCGCTCTCGGTGACGGCACCGTCGGGTACGCCGACTACAGCGCCCAGAACCAGGGCGGCTGGCACTTCACGGCCGAGCTGTACTCCCAGGGCGGTGACGTCGTCAGCGCCGACGGCAAGAAGGCCACCATCGACACCCCCGAGGGCCACGCCGTCCTGCAGAACCTGCACGACATGCGCTGGACCGACGACTCGATGGGCAGCAAGCAGCTCCTCGTCATCAACGACGTCCAGCAGCTGATGGGTTCGGGCAAGCTCGGCATGTACCTCTCCGCTCCGGACAACATCCCGATCCTGGTCAAGGAGAAGGGCGGCGACTACAAGGACCTCGCCCTCGCCCCGATGCCCGGCGGCAAGGGCACGCTCATCGGCGGCGACGGCTACATGGTCAACAAGAAGGCGAGCCCCGACCAGATCAGGGCCGCCCTGAAGTGGCTCGACCACATGTTCCTCACCCCCGGCGCCGGCTTCCTCGGCGACTACGCCCGGGCCAAGAAGGCCGACGCCCCGGTCGGGCTGCCCGAACCGCGGCTGTTCACCGGCGCCGCCGACGCCAAGGACCAGCAGGTCAAGAAGGCCAACGCCAATGTGCCGGTGGAGAACTACCAGGCCTTCCTCGACGGCAACCAGAGCCTCGACATGAAGATCGAGCCGCCGCACGCCCAGCAGATCTACTCCGTCCTCGACGGCGCCGTCTCCGCCGTCCTCACCAAGAAGGACGCCGACATCGACCAGCTCCTCAAGGACGCCTCGGCCAAGATCGACGGCATCCTGGCCCGGGGCTGACCGGCATGACGAAGACGGCCGAGCGGCTCGCGGAAGTCGCCGTCCACCCGGTGCAGGCGCCGCCTCCCGCAGGGGACCGGAGGCGGCGCCGCCTCGCCGACCAGGTCCGCGCCTACGGCTTCCTCCTCGGCGGACTGCTCTGCTTCGCCCTCTTCTCCTGGTACCCGGCGATCCGCGCCGTCGTGATCGCCTTCCAGAAGTACACGCCCGGCTCCGACGCCGAATGGGTCGGCACCGCCAACTTCACCCGCGTCTGGCACGACCCGGAGTTCGCCGCCGCCTGGCGCAACACCCTCACCTTCACACTGCTGGCCCTGCTCATCGGCTTCGCGATCCCGTTCGTGATGGCCCTCGTCCTCAACGAACTCCGGCACGCCAAAGCCTTCTTCAGGGTCGTGGTCTACCTCCCGGTGATGATCCCGCCGGTGGTCAGCGCCCTGCTGTGGAAGTGGTTCTACGACCCGGGCGCCGGCCTCGCCAACGAGGCGCTGCGCTTCCTCCACCTGCCCACCTCGAACTGGTCCAACGGCGCCGACACCGCGCTGATCTCCCTGGTGATCGTGGCGACCTGGGCCAACATGGGCGGCACCGTCCTGATCTACCTGGCCGCCCTCCAGTCCATCCCGGGCGAGCTGTACGAGGCCGCCGAACTGGACGGCGCGAACCTGCTCCAGCGCATCCGCCATGTGACGATCCCGCAGACCCGGTTCGTCATCCTCATGCTGATGCTCCTTCAGATTATCGCGACCATGCAGGTGTTCACCGAGCCGTTCGTCATCACCGGCGGCGGACCCGAGAACGCCACGGTCACCGTCCTCTACCTGATCTACAAGTACGCCTTCCTCTACAACGACTTCGGCGGCGCGTGCGCGCTGAGCGTCATGCTCCTGCTGCTCCTGGGCGCCTTCTCCGCCGTGTATCTGCGCCTGACCAGGTCCGCGGAGGGAGACCTCGCATGAGCACCCGCACCCTGATCTCCCCGGCGGCGCTCGCCCGCCCGCGCGGCAGGGCCGTCTACTGGACCGTCTTCACCGCGGTCGTCGTCCTCTTCGCGCTCGCCTTCCTCTTCCCCGTCTACTGGATGGTCACCGGTGCGATGAAGTCGCCGGACGAGGTGAGCCGCACTCCGCCCACCCTCGTCCCCGAGCGCTGGCACCTCGGCGGCTACACCGACGCCTGGGAGCTGATGCAGCTCCCGCAGCACCTGTGGAACACCGTGGTCCAGGCCGCCGGAGCCTGGGCGTTCCAGCTGGTCCTGTGCACGGCGGCCGCCTACGCCCTGTCCCGGCTGAACCCCGCCTTCGGCAAGGTGATCCTCGGCGGGATCCTCGCCACGCTCATGGTCCCGGCCCAGGCCCTGGTCGTACCGAAGTACCTGACCGTGGCCGACCTGGGCCTGCTCAACGACCCCCTCGCCATCTGGCTGCCGGCTGTGGCCAACGCCTTCAACCTGTATCTGCTCAAGCGGTTCTTCGACCAGCTCCCGCGCGATGTGCTGGAGGCCGCCGAGATGGACGGCGCCGGGAAGCTGCGCATCCTGTGGTCGATCGTGCTGCCCATGTCGAGACCGGTCCTCGGGGTGGTGTCGATCTTCGCGCTGGTCGCCGTGTGGCAGGACTTCCTCTGGCCGCTGATGGTCTTCTCCGACACCGACAGACAGCCCATCGGCGTGGCACTCGTCCAGCTGTCGCAGAACATCCAACTCACCGTGCTCATCGCCGCGATGGTGATCGCCAGCATCCCGATGGTCGCCCTCTTCCTCGTCTTCCAGCGGCACATCGTCGCCGGGATCAGCGCGGGCAGCACGAAGGGCTGACCACCTCCCCGCAGAAAGGCAGGCTCCGTGGCACAGCAGGACTGGTGGCGCTCCGCCGTCATCTACCAGGTCTACGTCCGCAGCTTCGCCGACGGCGACGGAGACTGCACCGGTGACCTCGCCGGGG
The DNA here is from genome assembly GCF_042669125.1 of Streptomyces sp. NPDC057253. Classification (NCBI taxonomy): domain Bacteria; kingdom Bacillati; phylum Actinomycetota; class Actinomycetes; order Kitasatosporales; family Streptomycetaceae; genus Streptomyces; species Streptomyces sp. NPDC057253. The sequence goes on from NZ_JBHUXV010000133.1 coordinate 13,076, forward strand.
TCCGCGCCAGGCTGCCGTACCTCGCCGAACTCGGTGTGGACGCCCTGTGGTTCAACCCCTGGTACCTCTCACCGATGAAGGACGGAGGCTACGACGTCGCCGACTACCGCGCGATCGACCCGGCCTTCGGCACCCTCGCCGAGGCGGAGAAACTCATCGCGGAGGCACGGGAGCTGGGCATCAGGACGATCGTCGACATCGTGCCCAACCACGTCTCCGACCAGCACCCCTGGTTCCAGGCAGCGCTGAAGGCGGGCCCCGGGAGCCCCGAACGCGAGCTGTTCCACTTCCGGCCCGGACGCGGCGCGCACGGCGAACTCCCGCCCAACGACTGGCCGTCGCAGTTCGTCGGCTCCACCGAGCCGGTGTGGACACGGCTGCCCGACGGCGACTGGTACCTGCACCTGTTCACCCCGGAGCAGCCCGACCTCAACTGGGCCCACCCCGCGGTCCGCCAGGAGCACGAGGACATCCTGCGGTTCTGGTTCGAACGGGGAGTCGCGGGCGTCCGCATCGACTCGGCCGCCCTGCTCGCCAAGGACCCCGAGCTGCCCGACCTCGCCGAGCGCCCCCACCCGCACCCCTTCGTCGACCGCGACGAACTCCACGACATCTACCGCTCCTGGCGAGCCGTCGCCGACGAGTACGACGGCGTGTTCGTCGGCGAGGTCTGGCTCCCGGACACCGAACGCTTCGCCCGCTACCTGCGCCCCGACGAGCTGCACACCGCGTTCAACTTCGCCTTCCTGTCCTGCCCCTGGGACGCGGAGCGACTGCGCACCTCGATCGACACGACCCTCGCCGAGCACGCCCCGGTGGGCGCGCCCGCCACCTGGGTGCTGTGCAACCACGACGTCACCCGCACGGTCACCCGCTACGGGCGCACGGACACCGGCTTCGACTTCGCGGCCAAGGCCTTCGGCACCCCGAGCGACCTCGCCCTCGGCACCCGGCGCGCCCGCGCCGCGGCCCTGCTCTCGCTCGCGCTGCCCGGAGCCGTCTACGTCTACCAGGGCGAGGAGCTCGGCCTGCCCGAGGCGGACATCCCCCGCGACCGCATCGAGGACCCGATGCACTTCCGCTCCGGAGGCACCGACCCGGGTCGCGACGGATGCCGGGTGCCGCTGCCGTGGGCGGCGGGGGCGCCCCACGCGGGCTTCGGCTCGCACCAGGAGCCCTGGCTGCCGCAGCCGGACGGCTGGGCGTCGTACGCGGTCGACGGGCAGGCCGTGGACCCCGGGTCGATGCTCAGCCTGTACCGCGAGGCGATCAGGGCCCGGCCGGTCTTCGGGGACGGCCCGCTCACCTGGCTGCCCGCCCCCGAGGGCGTGCTCGCCTTCGCCCGGGACGCGGGGGCCCGATGCGTGGTCAACCTCGCCGACGCGCCCGCCGAGCTTCCTGAACACTCCCAACTCCTGCTCACCAGCGGTCCCTTGGATCCCCAGGGCCGCCTCCCGAAGGACACCGCCGTCTGGCTCCGAGTCTGAATCCCCACCCACCACCGAGCCTGAGTCCTCACCCCACCGAGCCTGAACCCCCACCCCCACCGAGAAGGGATCAGCACATGCACAGATCTGTCAGGGGCATGCCAGCACTGATGGTCACGGCCCTCGCCGCCGGCCTCCTCACCGCCACGGCCCCCACCGCCCACGCGGCCGCCGGTGCCACCCTCCCCTTCACCTCCGTCGAGGCCGAGTCCGCCACCACCACCGGCACGAGGATCGGCCCCGACCACACCCAGGGCACGCTCGCCTCGGAGGCGTCGGGCCGGCAGGTGGTACGGCTCACCGCAGGTCAGCGCGTGGAGTTCACCGTGCCGCGCGCGGCCAATGCCGTGAACCTCGCCTACAGCGTCCCCGACGGCCAGTCGGGCACGCTGAACGTCTACGTCAACGGGACCAGGCTCGCCAGGACGCTCGCGGTCACCTCCAAGTACTCCTACATCGACACCAGTTGGATCCCGGGCGCCCGGACGCACCACTTCTACGACAACGCCCGCCTCGTGCTCGGCCAGAACGTCCAGGCGGGCGACAAGGTCGCCTTCGAGTCGACCGGCACCCAGGTCACCGCCGACGTGGCCGACTTCGAGCAGGTCGCGGGAGCCGCGGCACAGCCCGCCGGATCCGTGTCCGTGACCTCCAGGGGCGCCGACCCCACCGGCAACGGCGACTCCACCCAGGCCTTCCGGGACGCGATCTCCGCCGCCCAGGGGGGAGTGGTGTGGATCCCGCCGGGCGACTACCGGCTGACCTCCTCACTGAGCGGCGTCCAGAACGTCACGCTCCAGGGCGCCGGAAGCTGGCACTCGATCGTGCACACCTCCCGCTTCATCGACCAGACGAGCTCCTCGGGCGGCGTCCACATCAAGGACTTCGCGGTCGTCGGCGAGGTCACCGAGCGCGTCGACTCCAGCCCGGACAACTTCGTCAACGGCTCGCTCGGCCCCGGCAGTTCGGTCTCGGGGATGTGGCTCCAGCACCTCAAGGTCGGCCTGTGGCTGACGGGCAACAACGACAACCTCGTCGTCGAGAACAACCGCTTCCTCGACATGACGGCCGACGGCCTCAACCTCAACGGCAACGCCCGCGGGGTCCGCGTACGGAACAACTTCCTGCGCAACCAGGGTGACGACGCCCTCGCCATGTGGTCCCTGTACGCGCCCGACACCGACAGCAGCTTCGAGAACAACACCATCACCCAGCCCAACCTGGCCAACGGCATCGCGATCTACGGCGGCACGGACATCGCGGTCAGGAACAACCTGGTCTCCGACACCAACGCCCTCGGCAGCGGCATCGCGATCTCCAACCAGAAGTTCCTCGACCCCTTCTTCCCCCTCGCCGGCACCATCACGGTGGACGGCAACACCCTGGTCCGCACCGGCGCGATGAACCCCAACTGGAACCACCCGATGGGCGCGCTGCGGGTCGACTCGTACGACAGCGCCATCAACGCCACCGTGCGCATCACCGACACGACGATCACCGACAGCCCGTACAGCGCCTTCGAGTTCGTCTCCGGTGGAGGACAGGGCTACCCGGTCCGGAACGTCACCGTGGACGGGGCGACCGTCCGCACCACAGGCACCGTCGTCGTCCAGGCGGAGGCCCAGGGCGCCGCCACCTTCCGCAATGTCACCGCCACCTCGGTGGGGGCCGCGGGCGTCTACAACTGCCCCTACCCGGCGAGCTCCGGCACCTTCGCCCTCACCGACGGCGGCGGCAACTCCGGCTGGAACACCACCTGGTCGGACTGCTCGACCTGGCCGCAACCGGGACAGGGAAATCCCGACCCGGACCCGAACCGCAACCTCGCCAAGGGCCGTCCGGCCACCGCGACCGGCTCCCAGGACGTCTACACGCCCGGCAAGGCCGTGGACGGTGACGCGAACAGCTACTGGGAGTCGGCCAACAACGCCTTCCCGCAGTCCTGGACCGTGGACCTCGGCGCGAGCCAGGCCGTACGGCGTCTCGTGCTGAAGCTGCCCCCGTCCTCGGCGTGGGGTGCGCGCACCCAGACCGTCACCGTGCTCGGCAGCACCGACGGCGGGAGCTACTCCACGGTCGTCGGCGCGCAGGGCTACCGCTTCGACCCGGCGACCGGCAACACGGCCACCGTCTCCCTGCCCAGTGGCACCAGCCTCAGATACCTCCGCCTCTCCGTCAGCGCCAACACCGGCTGGCCGGCAGGGCAGTTCAGTGAAGTGGAGGCGTACTCGACTTCGTGACCACGGCGTCCTGCACGGTCCCGCGTTTCGCCGCCTGGATCTGCTCGTACACATGGGTGCGCAGTTCGGCGAAGCGCGGGGCCACACGGGTGTGCAACTGGTCCCGCTCGTCGGGGAGATCGACCTTGAGCTGCTCCTGCACGACCGTCGGCGAGGCCGACAGCACGATGACCCGTTCGCCCAGGTAGACCGCCTCGTCGATGTCGTGGGTGACGAACAGGATCGTGATGCCGCGCTCGCGCCACAGCCGTCGTACGAGATCCTCCAGGTCGGCGCGGGTCTGCGCGTCCACCGCGGCGAACGGCTCGTCCATCAGCAGGACCTCGGGTTCGTACGCCAGGGCGCGGGCGATCGCGACCCGCTGCTGCATACCGCCGGAGAGCTGCCACGGGTAGGCGCCGGCCGCGTCCGAGAGGCCCACCGACTCCAGGGCGTCGGTGACCAGTTCCTGACGCCGTGATCTGGTCAAGTGCTTCTGCTTCAGGGGGAGTTCGACATTGTCGGCGACCCGCATCCACGGGAACAGGCTGCGGCCGTACTCCTGGAAGACGAAGGCCATGCCGGGCGGGGGGCCGCTCACCTTCCGGCCGGCCAGGTGGACTTCGCCGGCCGTCGGGGTGAGCAGTCCGCCCATGCACTTGAGCAGCGTGGTCTTGCCGCAGCCCGACGGGCCGACGAGACACACGAGTTCGCCCGCCTCGACGGTGAAGGTGAGGTCGCGGACCGCCTCCACCCGGCGCCCCGACCCGTCGTAGACCTTGTTCAGGCCGCGTACGTCCAGCATGGACCGCCCTTTCGGGTTCGGGGGACTCACGGGGACCGCCGGGTCGAGGCGCGCAGGCCGTGGTACCAGGCGAGGACGCGCCGCTCGACCAGTTGGAAGACGACCGAGAGGAGACAGCCGAGCAGCCCGAGGACGATGATCCCGGTCCACATGTCGGGGACCGCGAAACTGCGCTGGAACTGCACGACGGTGAAGCCGATGCCGTTGCTGGCCGCGAACATCTCGCTGATGACCATCAGGATGATGCCGATCGACAGGGCCTGCCGCAGCCCCGCGAAGATCTGCGGGCTCGCCGAGCGCAGCACCAGATGGCGCAGGCGCGCCTGACCGGAGATGCCGTAGGAGCGGGCGGTCTCCAGCATCACCGGGTCGACCGCGCGGACGCCCTCGACCGTGTTGAGCAGGATCGGCCAGACGCAGCCGCTCGCGATGACCGTGACCTTCATGGTGTCGCCGATGCCCGCGAACAGCATGATGACCGGGATCAGCACGGGCGGCGGGATCGCCCGCAGGAACTCCAGGACCGGTTCGCACACCGCCCGCACCCGCCGGTAGGAGCCGATGACGGTGCCGAGAGCCACCCCGGCCACGGCGGCCAGGGCGTAACCGGCCGTGAGCCGCCAGATGCTGGGCAGGACGTCGTCGCGCAGCCGCTCGGCTGTCCACACGTCCGGGAAGGTCCGCAGGATGGTGCGCAGCGGCGGCCAGAAGACGTCGGTGCTGTCGTCGGAGGCCAGCCACCAGACCGCGAACAGCACCGCGGGCAGGGCGAGGACGAAGACAAGCCGAAGGGCGAGCCGCTTCACACCGCCACCTCCCCGCGCACCGACTGGTGCCAGGCCAGCGCCCGTCGCTCCACGGTACGCGCGCCGACGTTGATGAGCAGCCCCAGCAGACCGGTGACCACGATCAGCGCGTACATCTCCGGCACCGCCTGCGAGTTCTGCGCGACCGCGATCCGCGCGCCCAACCCCGGCGCCCCGATGACGAGTTCACCGGTGATGGCGAGGATCAGCGCGACGGCCGCGGCCAGCCTCAGGCCGGTCATCACGTACGGCAGCGCGCTCGGCCACAGCACGTGCCGGATCCGCGCCCAGGTGCCCAGGCCGTACGACCGCGCCGTCTCGTCGGCGACGGGGTCGACGTCCTGGACGCCGTAGAGCGTCTGGATGAGGACCTGCCAGAAGCCGGCGTAGACCACGAGCAGGAGCACCGAGCGCAGTTCGCTGCCATACAGCAGCACGGCCAGCGGGATGAGGGCGACCGAGGGGATCGGGCGCAGGAACTCGATCGTCGAGGCCGTCGCCTCGCGCAGGTACGGCACGACCGAGACGACCACGCCGACGACGATCCCCGCGGCGGCTGCGATGGCGAGGCCCAGGGCCCAGCCGGTGAGGGTGTCGCCGAGGGCGGTCCAGAAGGCGCCGTCGGAGAGCTCGTCGGCGAAGGCGCGGGCGATCCGGCTGGTCGGTGGGAAGTACTCCTCCTTGACCAGACCGATCCGGGGCACCACTTCGCCGAGGGCCAGGAAGGCCGCGAGTCCGGCGGCGCCCAGTGCCGCGTTCGGGACCCTCACGGAAGCAGCGCGTCCACGTCGGGGGTCTTCTTGAAGAACCCGTCCTCCTCGCCGAGCTTCGCCAGCGCCTCGATCGAGGCCTTGTCCGGCTCGGCCGGCCACTTCGGGAGGATCACCTGCTCCAGGACCGACGCCGGGATCTTGGTGTACGTCGTGATGATCGCGCGTGCCTCGTCGGGGTGGGCGTCGGCGTAGGCGAGGGACTCGGCGGTGGCCTCCTGGAACCTCCTCACCACGTCGGCATTCTGCTGCTGGTACCGCGTGGAGGTGAAGTACATGGCCACCGTGGTGTTCGCGGCCACGTCCACCATCGGGGAGGCGATCACCCGGCCGCCCTGGCCCTTGATGGTGGCGAGCGCGGGCTCGACCGCGCAGGCCGCGTCGACCTGGCCGCTGTCGAGCGCGGCGGGCATCTGGTCGAAGGCGAGTTCCACGAACCGCACCTTGTCCGGGTCGCCGCCGGCCTTGCGGACGGACTCGCGCACCGCCGACTCGTTGATGTTCTTCAGGGTGTTGATGGCGACCTTCTTGCCCTCCAGGTCCTTGGCGGACTTGATCGGGCTGTCCTGCTTCACCGCGATGCCCGCGAAGTCCTTGCCCGTCACGCCCGTTGAGGCGATGCCGTTGGAAACGGCCTTGACCGGCACGCCGTTGGTCTGGGCGATGAGCAGGGAGGTGACGTTGGAGAAGCCGAACTGGAACTGTCCGCTCGCGACTCCGGGCACGATGGCCGCGCCTCCGGACGCCGTGGAGATCTGGAGCTTCAGCCCGTGCTTTTCGTAGAAGCCCTTCTTCTGGCCCAGATAGACGGGCGCGACATCGACGATCGGGATGAGCCCGAGCTTGACGGTGGTGGTGCCGCCGGACGACGCCCCCGGATCCGGGGCCCCCGAGTCGTCCGACGACCCACAGGCCGACGCGGTGACCAGTAACGCTCCGGCCGCCAGGGCGGTGAGCGGACGACGCATGGCTCCTCCTGTGCAGACTTCGTTGTTCCGACAGGCTGTGCGCGCGGATCCGCACAGTGGTGCTCAGCGCGAAAGGTAGGGGGCTCGTGGGTACTTGGTCAACACCTTTGGCTGACAATATTGTTGACATTCACTTCGGCGGGGATCGAGCCGCCCCGAGGATGGCTACAGGTCCAGGACGAGCCTCTTCCCCCGGCACCGGGACACGCAGATCATCATCGTCTCCCCGGCCTCCCGCTCCTCGTCCGTGAGCACCGAGTCCCGGTGGTCCGGGGTGCCTTCGAGGACATCGGTCTCGCAGGTGCCGCAGGTCCCCTCGGTGCAGGAGAACAGCACCTCCACGCCGGAGGCGCGCACGGCGTCGAGCACGGAGACGTCCGGGGCGACGGTGACGGTCGTGCCGGTCTGCGCCAGCTCGACCTCGAACTGCGTGTTCTCGCCCTCCGGTTGCTCCTTCGGCGTGAACCGCTCCAGGTGCAGCAGACCGGCCGGGCAGCGCTGCTCCACCGCGTCGAGGAGCGGACCGGGCCCGCAGCAGTAGACCAGGGTGTCCTCGGGGACGCCGTCGAGCACCGACGGCAGGTCCAGGAGGCCGGTCTCGTCCTGGGGAGCGACGGTGACGCGGTCGCCGTAGCGGCTCAACTCCTCGGTGAACGCCATCGACCGGCGCGTGCGGCCGCCGTACAGCAGCGTCCACTCGGCGCCCTCGGCCTCCGCGGCCGCGAGCATCGGGAGGATCGGGGTGATGCCGATGCCGCCCGCGATGAAGCGGTAGCGGGGTGCGGGCCGCAGCGCGAAGTGGTTGCGCGGCCCGCGCACCCGGACCTTGTCGCCCTGGCCCAACTGCTCGTGCACATGGGCCGATCCACCGCGCCCCGCGGGCTCGCGCAGCACGGCGATCCGCCAGCCGGTGCGGTCGGCGGGGTCGCCGCACAGGGAGTACTGGCGCTCCAGGCCCGGCCCGAGCAGCACGTCGATGTGGGCGCCGGGCTCCCAGGCCGGGAGCCGCTCGCCGAGCGGGTGGCGCAGGGTGAGGGCCAGCACGCCGTCGGCCGCAGGCTCACGGCGGTCGACGACGAGTTCGGCTTCGTACACGTCACTCATGAACGGATCCCTCGGGCTCGTGTCCTCGCGGATGAGCGAGCATCCACTCCCACATCTCGATCGGGTCCTGCGAGGTGTGCTCGCGGCCGCAGTGACAGGTGCCGTGCAGGGTGTCGGTGCCCGGCAGCCAGTCGATGCGGTAGATCTCCCCGGTGGGTCCGGCACTCACAGGACCTTCTCCACGGGCTTGTCGCCCTCCTCGACCAGTCGGGCGAGGATACGGCGGGCGGCGAGGCCACCGGTGTCGATGTTGATGCTGAGCTCCTGGTAGCCGGCGCGCTCGGTGCCGAGCGTCCGCTGGAGCAGGTTCAGCGCGTCCACGTCCTGCATCACGACCGTGTGGTTGTTGCTCCGCAGGAACTCGGTGACCTCGGCGTCCTCGGTCGCCCAGTCGCGCGAGACCATCCAGAAGTCGTACACGTGACCGTCGCCCGACGGCGTGATCGCGTACGTGATCTCGGTGTGGAAGCCGTTCGGGTCGCTGCCGTCGGCCTCGGGCAGCACGCCGACCGGGGCGATGCGGCTGTGCAGCAGATACAGACAGGGCGCGTGGTACTCGATGTCCTGCCAGCGGGTGATCCGGCCCTCGATGCCGGTCGACCTGGCGTAGAACGGCGGACATTCGGCGTCGTCCATGTGCCGGCTCACCCGTACGATGCCCGCGCCCTCGTCGACCTCCGTGGTGATCGGCGTCTCGGCGACCTCGGGGGTGCCTATGTAGCCGCCGTGCAGATAGGTCTCGTGGGAGAGGTCGAGGAGGTTGTCGACCAGCAGTCCGTAGTCGGCGTCGATGGGCTCCATACCGCGCACGGTGACCCAGCCGGGGGAGTCGAGATGCCGGGCCCGGGGGATGGTGTCGGCGTCGGCGAGGGCCGGGTCGCCGATCCACACCCAGACCAGGGAGTCCTGCTCGACCACGGGGTAGGAGGCGACCCGGGCGGTGCGCGGCACCCGCTTCTGCCCCGGCACGTACACACAGGTGCCCGAGGTGTCGTACGTGAACCCGTGGTAGCCGCAGACGAGTTGGTCGCCGTCGAGCCGGCTGGGCTTCTCGTGCAGCGGGAACCGGCGGTGCACACAGCGGTCGGCGAGCGCGACGGGTGTGCCGTCCTCCTCGGTCCGGTAGAGGACGAGCGGCTCACCGAGGATCGTCCGGCCGAGCAGCTCCTCGCGCCCGACCTCGTGGCTGTAGGCGGCGACGTACCACTGGTTCCTGGCGAAGGCGGTCATGTGCGGCATCGTTGCGGCTCCCGTCTGTCGTGGTGGTGGCATCGTCCGGGCGGCCGCCGGGACACGGCAACACCCCTTCCGTCTCACGGAAGTCCGACGGAAGTCCCCTGGAAGCGGAACGGCGAACCGCGTGCTGGGAAAGCGGTGGGCAAGCTAATTGTAAAGAACCTTGACAGTTATGTGGTCTAGTCCAATCATGGGCTCCGATCCACCCCGCGGTTCCGTCCTTCCGCTGTCCCCGCATGCCCTTTCCCCCTGGGAGCGTCAGTGAGACGACTTCGCACACTGCTGTCCTGTCTGAGCGTCAGCGCCCTGTCCGCCACCCTCGCCGGAGTCGGGGGAGGGAGCGCGCTCGCGGCGCCGCTCTCGCCCTCGGGCTTCGGCAAGCCGCTGCCGGCCCAGGTGGCCGCGCCCTACTTCGAGTCGTGGACCGGCCAGAGCCCGGCCGACCTCGCCGCCGCCTCCGGCAACAAGTACCTCACCCTGGCCTTCCTCCAGACGGCCGCGCCCGGTTCCTGCACCGCCTACTGGAACGGCGACACCGCACAGCCGATCTCGAAGGCGGCCTTCGGCCGGGACATCGCCACCCTCCAGGCGCGCGGCGGCAACGCCGTCCCGTCCTTCGGCGGCTGGTCCGCGGACACCACCGGCACCGAACTGGCCGACAGCTGCACCAGCGTCGACGCCATCGCCGGGGTCTTCAAGAGCCTGGTCACCACCTACGGCATCACCCGCATCGACCTCGACGTCGAAGGCGACTCGATCAACAACACCGCCGGGATCGACCGCCGCAACAAGGCGATCGCCCAGGTGCAGCGCTGGGCCCAGCGCACCGGCCGCACCGTGCAGTTCTCCTACACCCTGCCGACCTCCACCAAGGGCCTGGAGGCCAACGGCCTCGCCGTGCTCCGGAACGCCGTCGACAACGGCGCCCGCGTGGACGTCGTCAACCTCATGACCTTCGACTACTACGACGGCGCCACGCACGACATGGCCGCCGACACCGTGACCGCCGCCGAGGGACTGCACGCCCAGCTGGCCGCGCTGTACCCGCACAAGAGCTCCGCGAGGCTGTGGAGCATGATCGGCGTCATCGAGATGCCCGGCATCGACGACTACGGCCCCGAGGAGACCTTCACCGTCGAGAACGCGGCCGCGGTCGAGAAGTGGGCCGAGGCGAGGAAGATCAACACCCTGTCCTTCTGGGCCCTCCAGCGCGACAACGGCGGCTGCCCCGGCACCGGCGGCTCCGACTCCTGCTCCGGCATCGCCCAGGACACCTGGGCCTTCAGCCACACCTTCGAGAAGTTCACCGGCGGAGGCCGCGGCTAGCGGTACGCCTCAGGGCGACGGCACGGGCCCGGTG
>NZ_JBHUXV010000134.1:0-23430 GCF_042669125.1 Streptomyces sp. NPDC057253
CGGCTGAGCCCGGTGCCGTAGGGGGCCGGCGCGTGTCGGCCCCCTACGGCATGTCCGCCATCCGTCGCACACACCGCCGCAGCACCGTCAGGAACTCGGCCGTCTCCCACGGCCCCACGTCCACCCGCCCGGTGTCGTCCACGCCGAGGTCCTGCATGTCATAGCGGCCCCGGCAGTGGCCGAGGGTGAAGTAGCAGACCTCGCCGCGGCCGTGCGGCTTGAGGTACAGCACCGGTCGGGGCGCGCTGTCACGAGCCGCCGTGTCACCTTCGGCGAAGCCGCGGCACGGTCCCGTGTATTCGGCGTGCAGCAACACCTCGAGCTCGCCGTGCAGTTCGCACACGTACAGCTCATCCGTGACGGTGAACGGCCCGATCCCGGCGACCAGGGGATGGTCGGGCCGGGTCACCTTCACCTCGTACGGCTCGATCGGCGGGTGGGCCAGGAACTGGCTGCCGAGCACCCGCGCCAGGTCTCCGAGGAGCCGCGGGGTCGTGAACTCCCGTGGCCCGGCACCGTTGGACGGCTCGATCACCGCGTTGGTGCCGTGCAGGGCCAGCCAGCGCCCGCCCCGCTCGACGAACCGGGCCAGCGCGGCCCGCTGCGCCGGTCGGGGCCGGACGTCGCAGGTGTAGGTGATCAGCAGGTCCGCCCGGTCGAGGGCGCCCTCGCAGTCGTAGTCCTGGTACACCGTGGTGCGCACCCGAGGCTGCTCGGCGAGCAGTTCGAGCAGCCTGAGCCGGGCGTGGTCGAAGTCGTGCCAGCGGCCGCCGCAGACCAGTACGGCGTCCAGGCGGCCGGCCGGGCCCGCCACGGGTCAGTACTGGACGCGGGTCAGCAGCCCGCCGTCCACCACGAGGTTGACGCCGACGCAGAAGGAGCCGGTCCGCCCGAGCAGGAACGCCACCGCGGCGGCCACGTCCTCGGCGGTGCCGTAGCGGCCGATCGGCAGCTTGGCGAGGACCTCCTCGTACACCTCCGGGCGGCTGGTGCGGATGGTCTCCCAGGCGCCGCCGGGGAAGTCGATGGGGCCGGGCGAGACGGTGTTGACGCGGATGCCCTTGGGGGCGAGGGAGTGCGCGAGGGCCGAGGCGTGCTGGACGACGGCCGCCTTGAGCGCGGAGTACGAGTTCGCTCCGGCCGGGCGCGCGGTGTCGGAGGCGTTGGTGGTGCCGATGGCGACGACGGCGGCTCGGTCGGATGCCTCCAGGTGGGGAAGGGCCGCCTCGACCAGGCCGGCGAAGGGGATGAGGTCGCCGCGCAGGCTGTCCTCCCAGGACGTGGGGCCCTTGACGTTGCCCGCCGACACGTTGGACACCAGCAGGTCCAGGCCGCCGAGTTCACCGGCCGCGCGCTCCACGAAGGCCGCGAGGGCGGCCGGGTCGGTGACGTCGACCGGTTCTGCGAACACCGTGGCGCCGTCGGCGCGCAGTTCGGCGGCCGCCTTGGCGAGCCCTTCCTCGCCGCGTGCGCACAGGGCCAGGGCGCAGCCCTCGGCGGCCAGGGTGGCGGCGATCGCCCGGCCGATGCCCCGGCTCGCACCGGTCACCAGCGCCTTCGCGCCTGTCAGTCCCAGATCCATGGTCGTCACTCCTTTGTGAGAAAGCCTGTGGGAGGTCTCTTGGTTGCCGCTCTCAGTTGCCGGGAAGCTGCGAGAACGGCGCCCGGTCCGTGCGCGGTTCCGGCGGCAGCTTCAGCACGCGTTCGCCGATCAGGTTGCGCTGGATCTGGTCGGTGCCTCCGGCGAGCCGGTAGCCGGGGGCGCCGAGCAGGTGCTGGGTCCAGGCGAAGGTGCCCGGCTCGCCGGTGTCGGCGCTGATGCGTGCGCCCATGAGCTCGGCGGCGACCTGGCCGGTGCGGGTGAGCAGTTCGGAGGCCATGAGCTTGGTCAGGGAGGCCTCGGGACCGGGCCGGCCACCGGCTGCGCTGGTGCGGGCGACCCGGTCGACGGTGGCCGCGCGCAGGGCGGCACGCACGTACAGGTCGGCGAGGAGCTGGCGGGCCAGGGGGTCGCTGGTCCGGCCGAGGGAGCGGGCGAGCGCAAGGACGTCGGAAAAGGTGCCGCCCTTGCGGCGGTTGCCGCTGCCGGAGGCGGTCCGTTCGAAGGCGAGGGTGGTGGTGGCGACCTCCCAGCCCTGGCCCGGCCGCCCGATGCGCAGTGCGTCCGGGACGCGTACGCCGCTGAGGAAGACCTCGTTGAAGGAGGCGCCGCCGCTCATCTGCCGGATGGGGCGCACCTCCACTCCGGGGGCGTCCATCGGGACCAGGAAGGCGGTGATGCCGGCCTGTTTGACGACGTCCGGGTCGGTGCGGGCGAGCAGCAGGCCGTAGTCGGCGAACTGGGCGCCCGAGGTCCACACCTTCTGGCCGTCGATCACCCACGCGTCGCCGTCCTGGCGGGCACGGGTGCGCAGGGCCGCGAGGTCGGATCCCGCGCCGGGTTCGCTGAAGAGCTGGCAGGCGAGCCGGTCGGTGCGCAGGAACGCGCGTGCGTGCTCCTGGCGTTGCTCGTCCGTCCCGAACAGGGAGACGGCCATCGCGACCAGGCGCACGGTGACGCTGATCAGCTCGGTGGACGGCGGCACCTCGAACGCGGACTCCTCCTCGGCGAAGACCGCCACGTGAGTGGCGGTCAGTCCGGCGCCGCCCTTGTCGGCGGGGAGTGTCAGCGCCTGGTAGCCGGCGTCGAAGCGGGCCCGCTGGTAGGCGCGGCAGCGCTCCAGCAGCAGGCGTTCCTCGTCCTGCGGGAGGTTGTGGAACACGGCGAGGTCGGCGTCGGCCCCGGCGGACTCCGGCTCGCGCGCCGGTTCCAGCACGGTGGCCAGCCACTGCCGGACCTGCCGGCGCCATGCGTCCGGATCGGGCTGGGACATGGCTCCTCCTCGACTACTTACCAGACGACAGATTGAGTAACGGCGAGCGTGCCGCACGTCGTCCTCGCGGTGGGAACATGCGGGAATGGCTTCGTCCGGGATCAGAGTGTTCCGTACTTTCTTGATAAACGCTACAGTCTCAGCATCCCTCTCTCCCGTCGGCATCGGGAGAGGACCGAGGAGCCGCCGGAGGAGCCATGTCGCTGCTGCCACTCGACCGCCGCGCCCAGGAGACACCCCATGAGCCCGCCCTGGCGGACGACCTGGGCGTGCTCACCTGGTCCGGCCTCGCGGACCAGGTGGCGCGGGCGGCGGCCCGGCTGCTGGAGTGCGCCCCCGGACCGGACGACCGGATCGCCGTCCTCGGCGACAACGCGATCCCGACCCTGGTGGCGCATCTCGCGGGACTGCGCGCCGGAGTGGGGACCGTCGCCACCTCCCGCAACCTCACCTCGGGAGAACTGGTCGACCAGATCATCGACGCGGGCGTGACCGGGATCGTCGCCGGGCCGGTGGGCGCCGGTGCCGCCCTCGACGCGGCCCGGGAACTGGGCCTGCCGGTCGTGACGCACGGAACCCCGGCGGCCGGCCACTCCTTCGACTGGGACCTGTGGCTCACCGCCGCCCCCGTCGGCCGCGCCCTCCCCACGGACCGGCCCGCCCGTCCCCCGCTCGTCTACACCTCCGGAACCACCGGCCGCGCCCGCGGCACCGAGGTGCGCTGGGTCGGCACCCCGGTCGCCGACAGCGCCGCCTACCTCGCCGCGATGTCCGCCCGGCCCGGCTTCCCGCCCGGCCCCCACCTGGTGTGCGGCCCCCTCCAGCACAACGCGCCCCTGACCTCGCTGCGCCACCTCGCGGCCGGTGAGCCGGTGGTCGTCCTCGGCCGCTACGACCCGGAGACCTTCCTCAGCCGGGTGCAGAAGTGGCGGGTCACCTCGACGGTGATGGTCCCCACCCACTTCCAGCGGCTGCTCGCCCTCCCGGACGACATCCGCTCCCGCTACGACGTCTCCAGCCTGCGGCAGGTCTCCCACACAGGCTCCGCATGCCCGCCCGACGTGAAGCGCGCCATGATCGACTGGTTCGGACCGGTGCTGACGGAGTCGTACGGCGCCAGCGAGGCGGGGACGGTGGCCCGCATCAGCAGTGCCGAGTGGCTGGCCCACCCGGGCTCGGTCGGCCGGGTCCGGCCCCCGTTCGAGGTCCTGGTCACAGACGACGACGGCCTTCAACTGCCGTCCGGTGAACGCGGGTTGCTGGCCTTCCGGGCACCCGAGGACCAGGGCGTCCGCTACCACGCCGACCCGGACAAGACCAAGGCCGCCTACCTCTCCCCCGGCGTCTTCACCCTCGGCGACATCGGCTACGTCGACGCCGACGGCTACATCTTCATCACCGACCGGGCCGCCGACGTCGTGGTCTCCGGCGGGGTGAACCTGTACCCGGCCGAGAGCGAGGCCGTCCTGCGGCAGCACCCGTCGGTCGCCGAACTCGCCGTGATCGGCGTGCCCGACCCCGACTTCGGCGAGGCACTGCGGGCGCTGGTCGTGGCCGCGGGCGAGGAGCCGACCGCCGAGGAGCTGGACCGGTTCTGCCGCGAGCGCCTCGCCGCCTACAAGTGCCCGAAGTCGTACGAGATCGTCCCTGAGCTGCTGCGCAACGCGATGGGCAAGCTCGACAAGCGCGCGATGCGCCGCCCCTACTGGAGCTCGGAACGGACCATCGCCGGCTGAGCCGCCTCCCCGAGCACGCAAGGACCACCTGTGCGCGTACACAAGGACCCCTCATGACCGAACTCCTTCTCGTCCGGCACGGCCTGCCCGTGGCCGGAGTGTTCGACCCGGGGCTGTCCCCCGAGGGCACCGCCCAGGCCGAACGCCTCGCCGCGTGGCTCGGCCACGAGGACCTGGACGCCCTGTACGTCAGCCCGTTCCGGCGGGCCCGCGAGACCGCGGCACCGCTGGAACGTCTCACGGGCATGACCGCGACCGTCCTCGACGACCTGCGCGAGTGGGACACGGACGTCTCCCAGCCCTACACCCCGCCGGAGCAGATCGGCACGGGCGATCCCCGGGCGGCGGCGCTCGCCGAGGGACGCTTCGAGGACTTCGTCCCCGACCTCGACTGGGAGGCGTTCCGGGGGCGGGCGGTGCGCGCGATGGACACCATCCTCGACGCCCATCCCGGCGGGCGGGTCGCGGCGGTGTGCCACGGCGGCATCACCAACACCTATCTGGCGACGGTGCTCGGCCTGCCGACGATGTTCTGGTTCCACCCCGGCTACACCTCCGTCAGCCGGGTGCGGCGCATGCCCGGCGGCCGGGTCGTCCTGCACTCGGTGAACGAGACGGCCCACATGATCGCCGAGCGCGCCGCCGACCCGGTCGCCTGAACCCGCTCCCACCCCAGGAGGTCCCGGCCATGCCCGGATCCGTCATCGTCGCCGGCGCGAGAACCCCCATCGGCAAGCTGATGGGCGCCCTGAGCACCCTGTCCGCGGTCGATCTCGGGGCCCATGCCATCCGCGCGGCACTGACCGCCGCCCACGTGGACCCGCAGTCCGTGCAGTCCGTCGTCATGGGGCATGTGGTGCAGGCCGGGGCGGGCCCCAACCCGGCCCGGCAGGCCGCGGTCCGCGCCGGGATCCCCTTCTCCGTCCCGGCGAGCACCGTCAACAAGCTCTGTCCGTCCGGGCTGCACGCCATCGCGCTGGCCGACCTCATGATCGCCTCCGGCCGTCACCAGGTGGTCGTCGCGGGCGGCATGGAGTCCATGTCCGGCGCCCCGCACCTGCTGCGCGGATCACGCGCCGGCTGGAAGTACGGCCCCTCCGCGGTGGAGGACGCCCTGGACCGCGACGCCCTCGTGTGCGCCTTCGACGGCATCTCCATGGGTGCGGCCACCGAGCGGTACCAGCAGCCCTTCGCCCTGACCCGGCAGGAACAGGACGAGTACAGCGCGCTGTCCCACCAACGAGCCGCCCACGCACGGCAGTCGGGCGCGCTGTCGCAGGAGATCGCCCCCGTCACGGTGCCCGGACGCCGGGGCGAGACGGTCGTGGACGCCGACGAGGGCGTACGGCCGGACAGCACCGCCGAGTCCCTGGGGCGGCTGCGACCGGCCTTCTCCGGCACGGGCACCGTCACCGCCGGCAACTCCTCCCAACTCTCCGACGGGGCCGCCGCCGTAGTCGTCATGAGCGCCGAGCGCGCCCGCCGGGAGGGCCTGACACCGCTCGCCGAGATCGGCGCCTACGGCACGGTCGCGGGCCCCAACCCCTCCCTGCTCGTCCAACCGGCGGGCGCGGTCCGCGACGCCCTCGACCGGGACGGCCGGCTCAAGGCGGCCGACCTGGACCTGTTCGAGATCAACGAGGCGTTCGCCGGAGTGGCCCTGGCCTCCGTAAGGGAGCTGGACGTCCCCGTGGACAAGGTGAACGTCAACGGCGGCGCGATCGCGCTCGGACACCCGGTCGGCATGACCGGAACCCGCCTCGTCCTGACCCTCGCCCTGGAGCTGCGGCGGCGCGGCGGCGGCAGCGGAGCGGCGGCCCTGTGCGGGGGCGGCGGCCAGGGCGACGCACTGCTGCTGCACGTGCCGACGCGGACCTGAGACCGGAGCGCACTCACCATGAACGACCAACTCCCCCTGACGGTGGCCGCCCGCACCCTCGTGGCCGACGGCGTGGTCTGCCTCACCCTGCGCCGCCCCGACGGCGGCCTGCTCCCCGCCTGGACGCCGGGCGCCCACATCGACGTCCTCCTGGACGGTGAAGCGGGTGACCTGGTCCGTCAGTACTCCCTGTGCGGCAACCCGGCCGACCGTGACACCTGGCAGATCGCGGTGCTGCGGGAACCGCAGGGCCGCGGCGGCTCCGCACACGTCCACGACCGGCTGCACGAAGGCGCCGCAGTGCGGGTGCGCGGTCCGCGCAACAACTTCCCGCTGCGGGCCGCCGCCCGCCATCTGTTCATCGCGGGCGGCGTCGGGATCACCCCCATCCTTCCCATGGTCGAGGCGGCCGAGGCCGCGGGGGCCGACTGGAGCCTGCTCTACGGCGGCCGCACCCGGACCTCCATGGCCTTCCTGGACCGCCTCGCCCCGCACGGCGACCGCGTCCTCGTCCGCCCCCAGGACGAGTACGGCCTGCTGGACCTGGCCACCCACCTCGGCGTACCCAAGGAGGGCACCCTGGTGCACGCCTGCGGTCCCGAACCCCTGCTGCGGGCGGTGCAGGAACAGTGCGCGGGCTGGCCGCCCGGCACGCTGGGCGTGGAACGCTTCGCCCCGGTCCCGACGGCCGACGGGGACGCGGCCACGACCACGGCCTTCGAGCTGGAACTCGCCCGTTCCGGGCTCACCCTCACCGTGCGGCCGGACCGTTCGGTGCTGGAAACCGTGGAGGAGGCCGGCGTCGACGTCGACTTCTCCTGCCGGGAAGGCACGTGCGGCACCTGCGAGACGGATGTGCTGGAGGGCACGCCCGACCACCGCGACTCGCTGCTCACCGAGGACGAGCGGGCCGCCGGCGACACCATGCTCATCTGCGTCTCCCGCTCGTGCGGGCCCCGCCTCGTCCTCGACCTCTGACGCCCCTCACCCTCACCCCTCGCTCACCAGAAAGGACGGGCCCCGGATGCACCCCGTCACCCGTCTCGGCGTCGTCGGCTGCGGCCTCATGGGCTCCGGCATCGCCGAAGTCGCCGCCCGCCACGGCATCGACGTACGTGTCGCCGAATCCACGCCGGACGCGGCCGAGGCGGGCCGCCGCCGCGTCACCGCCTCCCTCGACCGGGGCCTACGGCACGGCAAGCTCACCGCGGAGCAGCGCGACCAGGCCCTCGCCCGGCTGTCGTTCACCGTGGACCTCGGTGAGATGGCCGACCGTCAGTTCGTCGTCGAGGCCGTCGCCGAGAACCGCGACATCAAGACCGGGGTCCTGCGCGACCTGGACAAGGCGGTCGAGGACCCGACGGCGGTCCTGGCCACCAACACCTCCTCGATTCCGGTGGTCGACCTGGCCGTCGTCACCGAGCGGCCCGAACGGGTCATCGGCCTGCACTTCTTCAACCCCGTGCCCGTGCAACGGCTGGTCGAGGTCATTCCCGCCCTCGTCACCGACGCCGAGACACTGCGGCGCACCCGCGACTTCGCCGGGCAGCTGGGCAAGGAGGCCGTCCAGGCGCCCGACCGCTCCGGCTTCGTCGTCAACGCCCTCCTCGTGCCCTACCTGCTCAGCGCGGTGCGGATGGTGGAGTCGGGCTCCGCGCGGCCGGACGACATCGACCGCGGGATGGAACTCGGATGCGCCCATCCCATGGGGCCACTGCGCCTGCTCGACCTCATCGGCCTGGACACCGCCCAGGCCGTGGCCGAGTCGATGTACGAGGAGTACAAGGAGCCGCTGTACGCCCCGCCGGCCCTGCTGCGCCGGATGGTCGCCGCGGGTCATCTGGGCCGCAAGAGCGGGCGGGGGTTCCACACGTACGAGAACTGAACCGGCGCCGGCTGCTGCGTGGCCTAGGGGTGTGAGGCCTCGGCCACGTCGGCCGCTTCGGGGGCTTCCCGGCGTATCCGCTCGACCCCCCACGCACCGAGCGGCTCCAGCGCCTTGTTGAGCGTGTGCCCGTGCTCCGTGAGGGAGTACTCCACGCGCGGCGGCACCTCGGCGTACACCACCCGGTGGACAAGTCCGTCCTCCTCCATCTCGCGCAGGTGCTGCGTCAGCATCTTCTCGCTCACTCCCGGTAAGCCGCGCCGGAGTTCGGCGAAGCGACGTATGCCGTGGGCTTCGAGTTCCCAGAGGATCAGCCCCTTCCACTTCCCGCTCACCACGTCGAGTCCGGCGTCGATGCCGCAGACGTAGGGTCCGCGTCTCGGTGCCTTGGCCATCACTGAACCCCTTACTGAAAGGTAAGTACCGCAGAAAATAGTGGGTACTTCCGACCGTAGCGGCACTCTCCGAGCATGGAGGAGTGATCGAACAACCGAACTCCACCAGCAGTCCGACCAGCGCCGTCACCGTGCTCGGGCTGGGCCCGATGGGCCAGGCCATGGTCCGCACCCTTCTCACCGCCGGCCATCCCGTCACCGTCTGGAACCGCACCCCCGGCCGGGCCGAGGGCGTCATCAAGGACGGGGCGACTCTCGCCGCGACACCCGGTGAGGCGGTCGAGGCGAGTGAGCTCGTGATCCTCAGCCTCACCGACTACCGGGCGATGTACGACATCCTCGGCGACGCCACCGCATCGCTCGCCGGTCGCACACTGGTCAACCTGAGCTCGGACACACCGGACCGCTCCCGCGAGGCGGCGACCTGGGCGGCGGGCCACGGCGCCGGCTTCCTCACCGGAGGGGTCATGGTGCCCGCGCCGATGGTGGGCACCGAGGCGTCCCACGTCTACTACAGCGGCCGCGAGCAGGTGATGGAAACCCACCGGGCGGTGCTGGCGCTGCTCGGCACACCGAGATACCTGGGCGATGACCCCGGCCTCGCGCAGATGATGTACCAGGCCCAACTCGCCGTGTTCCTCACCAGTTTGTCGGCGCTGATGCATGCCACCGCGATGCTGGGCACGGCAGGGCTGAAGGCATCGGAAGCGCTGCCGGAGCTGCTCTCCTTCACCGACTCGATCGGCGGCATCCTCAGGGCGGGCGAGCGGAGACCCGGCGTCGCGCTCGATGCGGGAGAGCATCCCGGCGACCTCAGCACCGTCACCATGATGGGCGCGACGTCCGACCACATCGTCGAGACCAGCGCGTCACTGGGCCTGGACCTCGCGCTTCCCCTGGCCGTGCAGTCCCACTACCGGCGAGCCATCGAGAACGGCCACGGCGGCGACAACTGGACCCGCATCATCGACAGCATCCGAGCGCGGCACTGACCGGCCGCGCACGCGGATAACCGGTGGAGGAACGGAAGTTGTGCTGACACAGTGATGTCCATGCCGTCGCCCACAACCGAACAGATCCTCCGAGAACTGCACGCCTCGCTCACCCTGCGCAAGCGTCCGGAGGACGTGGCCCGGCTGATCCAGGACATGTACGCCGCCCAGGGCACGACCCTCGACGCGGCGACCGACGCGGCGCTCGCGAAGGCCGCCGAGCACTCGTTGCGCAATCTCTGGCACGGCTACACCTCCATGCGCGAGGAGTTCGCCCGTCCGGTCGGCGCACAGTGCCAACTCGCCCGAGCGGCAAGCCTCTTCACGACCATGCCGGAGCTTGCGGGCGACGCCGGGGACGATCCGGCCCGGATCGAGGCGGTGATCCGAAGAGCGGGCGAGGAGATCGGCCGCTCGTACGGGCAGAACGACTTCGGCATGGATCGCCTCGACCGGGCCGAGCGGACGGCGGCGGGCCTCGGCGGAATCTCGAAGCGCCAGTACAACAAGCGTTTCCGGCTCCTGCGCCGGATGGAGGCCAAGCTGGCGCGGCTCGTCCACGAGCAGCGCCGGCGCGAAGTGGTCATGACCGGCAAGGGCGCCCTCGCGCACGCCCTGCCGTACGAGTTGTTCGCCAGGGATGCGGACACGGCGGCCTTCATCGCCTACATCACGGCGCGCGGCCACATGCGCAGCATCTTCACCAACGGCCGGCAGCGTCAGGTCTACGACGAGGTCGCCCAGGCCCTGTTCGCCCGGCTGACGGCCGAGCGGGCCTGCTGGTACGCGATCGCGCATGTGCACCCCACAGCCGAGGTGCTGGCCCAGGTCTCCGACGAGGACCTCACTCGCCTGCTCGTCCGGTGGAGCGGATTCCTCCGCCAGGTCGCCGACCTCCTGGAGGACGCCTGGAACCGGCATCCGCTGGAACGCCACACCATGATCGTGCGCCCCGGCGACGACTCGTCGACGTGGAACCAGGCCGCGCAGGCCTGGAACACCGCCCGTGCCCATTGGTTCGCGGTGCTGACCGAACTGGGTCAGGACGAGGTCCTGGACCGGTTCTGTCCCGGCAAGGTGCCCCGGCTGATGGCCGCCGACGTGGCGTACTGGCACCGCATGAGCGGCGGCGGGCTGCACCCCGACACCTACGTCTGGGCGGAGCTTCCGCTGCCCTGGGAAGTGCTCCGGGGTGAGGAGCAGTGCCCCCGCTCGCTCGTCGAAACGGTCTGCGCCCGTCATCGGGTGGACCCGGTCCGCGGCGCCTGGACCGCTCCGAGGCCGGTGGCCGAGGCCGTGGCCTTCCGGCGGACGCCCGAGCTGGTCCATGGGGTCGCCGTCGCCGACCCGCTCATGGCCGGGGCGCTCCGGTCGGCGGGGGTCTTCTCCGGCAAGCAGAAGCGGGCGGCCGCCGAGGAGTGGTTGTGAGGGGGGTCCCGCCGAACAAATCAGTTGTCCCGGAAGGCAGTTGGCGCAATGATCGCGGTGGCGACGAGGAAGCTCTGCGGAGGAGCGCCCGGCTCTGATTCCGGGTGGACGCAGGTTCGAATCCTGCCCTCGTCGCCGCTTCAGACTTGCCGATGCCAAAAGGCGCCGGCCGCCGTCGTCAGAGGCTCGTCCCCGAAGCGTGCACAGAGGCGTGCACCGGGGCACGTTCGGACGGCTCGATACTCGCAAGGCATATGCCAGCAGTACCACCCCCTCATTGGACGGCACCCCACTGCGGCATCCGACGTACCGGCCGTCATCCCGACGACCGATCCCCCTCCAGCCGAGCAGCCAACGCCGACTGGGACTGGTGTACGACGTACGGACGGTCGAATGCGAAGGACCGGGACCCCACAGGGCACTCGCGGCTCACTCGCCTCACCCCCACCACGGGCCCCCGTCCGGACCGGCCTGCCCGAGCGGCTGCCCGCAGAAAGTTCAACGGAACACCCATCCACCCCCCGGACACCCGCATAACGTGCGGTGACCCGAACCGCCTCCGCCTCCCCCACCTTCTTGCGGTCCGTGACTCAAGGACCCAGCGCGCTAGGAGTTTTGGGATGTCCTACGACCGCTCGGAATTAGCCCTGCCGCACCGGCACGACGGACGGGTCCCCTCCCCCTCCGCTCTCCGGCCGCCGTCCCCGGCGACGGTCGCGGGGCGCCCGGGCAGCGGGGCCCGTCAGCGTTCGTGGTCCAGTTACCACCGCGCCCTGCGCGTCCTGCGCCGCGCCTGCCGGTGGCAGCGGCGGGTGGCCACCCTCGTCGCCCTCGGCTACTTCGCCGTCTTCCTCACCCTGACCGTCAAGGCCCCCGCCCTCATGGCCCGCCCGGCCCCCGGCGGGCTCCCCACCGGCCTGCTCCTCGCCGTCGTACAGATCCCCGTCACCTGGCTGGCCGTCCTGCTCTTCGAGTACTCGGCCCGGCGCTTCGTCGACCCGCTGGCCCGCAGGGTCAGCCGGTACGCCCGCCCGGCCGACGGGGACGGGCGGCCCCGGCGATGACCGACCTCGGCGGCTCCGCGCAGTCCTGGTCCCTGGTCGCCTTCTGCAGCGTCGTCACCCTCACGCTCCTGCTGTGCGTCCTGACCGGCCCCGACCGCGACGACCTGGAGGAGTTCTACACCGGCTACAAAACCCTCTCCCCGCTGCGCAACGGTCTCGCGGTCGCCGGCGACTACATCTCCGCCGCGACCGTGCTCACCATCGGCGGGGTCATCGCCCTGTGCGGCTTCGACGGGGTGGTCCTGGCCCTGAGCACGCTGCTGTCGCTGCTCCTGCTGATGTTCCTGCTCGCCGAACCCCTGCACAACACCGGCCGGTTCACGATGGGCGACGCGCTGAGCCGGCGGGTCCCGGGGCGGGCCGTGCGCATCACCGCGTGCGCGGTGACCCTGCTGTCGCTGATCCCGATGATGATCGTGCAACTGGCGGGCGTGGGACAGCTGTTGGCGTTCATCCTGGGCTTCTCGGACCGCGCCATGCAGACCGGCTGCATCGTCGGCGCGGGAGTCCTGATGATCAGTTATGCCGCTCTGGGCGGGATGCGGGGGACCGCGCTGATCCAGATCATCAAGACGGTGATCCTGCTCGGGTCCGGACTCGTGGTCGCCGCGCTCATCCTCGCCTCCTTCGGCTGGCACCCGGGCACGATGGTCGACACGGCGGCGCAGCGCAGCGGCACCGGCCAGGCGTTCCTCCAGTACGGCCTCCAGTTCTCGGACGGGCCGCATCCCGCACTCGACATGATCAGCACGCAGGTCGCCATCGTGCTCGGCGGTGCCTGCCTGCCCCACGTGACCATGCGCATGTACACCGCGGGCAACGCCCGCCAGGTGCGGCGCACGATGTCGTGGGCGGTGTCCTCGGTCGCCCTGTTCATGCTGCTCATCACCGTCATCGGACTCGGCGCCACGGCACTGCTCGGCCGGGAGCGGATCACGGCCGCCGACCCGCACGGCAGCACCGCCTATCTGCTGGGCGCGCGGGCCGTGTTCGGGGCCGACGTCTCACGCACCGAGAGCCTGGTGTTCAGCACCGTCACCACGGCGATCTTCCTGACCCTCCTGGCGTCCGTCGCCGGGATGACGCTCGCCTGCGCCAACTCCCTGGCGCACGATGTCGTCGCCTCCCGGAACAGCGGCATGTCCGCGCTGCGGGAGATGACCCTCGCGCGGGCCTGCGCGCTGATCGTCGGCATCCCCGTGGTGCTGCTGGCCGCGCTCGCCCAGCACCGCAGCCTCCAGCCGCTGGCGACCCTCTCCTTCTGCATGGGCGCCTCCGCCATCGCGCCCGCGCTGGTCTACTCGCTGTTCTGGCGGCGCTTCAGCAAGGCCGGGCTGCTCGGCACACTGATCGGCGGCTCGCTCGCCGTGCTGGTCCTGATGTCGGGCACCCGGCTCGTCTCCGGATCCCCCGCCTCGGCCTTCCCGGAGGCCGACCTGAACTGGTTCCCCTTCACCACGACGGCCCTGGTCTCGGTTCCGGTTGGCTTCACCTGCGGCTGGCTGTTCACCCTCCTGAGCGGACGCCGCAGCGCCCGCCGCGCACGCGAACGGTACGCCGGCATCGAACAGCTGATCCTCGCCGGGCCCCCGCGTCGCCGCCCGACCTGGAGCCCGGACGGCCCATGAAAGACGCGACTCCCGGGAGCTCGTCGTGGCCCGGATGTCGAGAACGCGGCCCTGACTCCGTCCCAGGTACAGGAATGGCCACGACGGGAGGACCGACCATGGAAGCGAACGAGATCACCGAGGTTCTGAACCGGCCCCTCAGTCAGGACCTGCTGGCTCGCGACGTGACCCGCCTGGCCTACGTCGCCGAGGACGGCACACCCCGCAACGTCCCGATCGCCTTCACCTGGAACGGCTCGGAGATCGTCCTGTGCACCACGAAGAACGCCCCGAAGCTCGCGGCCCTGCGCGCGAACCCGGCGGTCGCCCTGACCATCGACACCGAGGTGCACCCGCCCAGGATCCTGCTCATCCGGGGCCGGGCCGAACTGGACTTCGTCGACGGCATCCCGGACGAGTACCTCCAGCCGACCAGCAGCTACGAGATGACCGCCGAGCAACGCGTCGAGTGGGAGGCGGAAGTGCGGTCCCTCTATCACGACGGCATGGTCCGGATCGTCGTCACGCCGACCTGGGCGAAACTGATCGACTTCGAGACGACCCTGCCGAGCGCGGTCGAGGAGCTGGTCCGGCAGCGGGAGGAGCGACAGCGGGCGTGAGCGCCGGGCGGTCGGTCAGGTCAGGTCACCAGGGCACGACGCCGCTGTCGTCGAACTGCTGGCCGGTCGGGCCGTCGTCCGGCAAGGTCGCCAGCCGGACGGCGATCGCCGCGCCCTGCTCGGGGGTCTGCGTCCCGCTGAACCCGTTGAGGTCGGTGGCCACGTAACCGGGGCAGGCGTTGTTGATCAGGACGTTGGTGCCGCTCAGCTCCTTGGCGTACTGGATGGTGACGGCGTTGAGGTACGTCTTCGTCGGCGCGTACGCCCCGCTGATCCCCCCGAGGTCCACGCCGGGCGTGGTCTGCAGGGTCAGGGAGCCGACGTGGCTGGACTGGTTGACGATCCGCGGGTGCGCCGAGCGGAGCAGCAGGGGCAGCATCGCGTTGGTGACCCTGATGACGCCGAGGACGTTGGTCTCCAGCAGCCGCCGCACGGTCCCGAGGTCGATGCTCGTCGGTTCCTCCGGCCAACCACCGGCCACACCGGCGTTGTTGACCAACACGTCCAGCCGTCCAGCCCGTTCCTCGATCAGCTGGACCGCGGAGGCCACGCTCCCGGCATCGGTCACGTCCAGAGGCACGCCGAACGCATCAGCACCACCCGCACGCAACTTGGCCACAGCGTCCTGACGCCGCCGCCCGTCCCGGGCACCGACCCCGACACTCCACCCCCGCGCCCCCAGCCCGGCCGCGATCTCAAACCCGATTCCCTTGTTCGCGCCAGTGACCAGCGCGATCGTCTTCTCGCTCATGAAAACGAGCATGCCTGCGCCCCAGCCGAGCACCAACACCCTCTCGGTAGTGCAGCGATACCCGAACGACATCGATCAGCTCCTGCCGTCTTAGCCTGGACCCATGGAGATACGCGAGCTGCGGTGCTTCGTCGCCGTCGCCGAGGAGTTGCACTTCGGGAAGGCCGCCCAGCGTCTTGGGATCGCCCAGCCGCCGCTGTCCCGCACAATCAGCCGGCTTGAGCGGCGGCTCGGAATCGCGCTGCTGGAGCGCACCAGCCGTAAGGTCACGCTCACGGCGGCCGGAGCCGTGTTGCTCGCCGAAGCACGCGAGATCCTCAGCGCGGTGGCCGCGGCCGAGCGGCGTACCCAGCGGGCCGCCGAGGCACACCCCAGCGTCGTTCTCGCCGTCAAATCCGGCACCGGTGGCGAGCTGCTGACGAAACTGCTAGACGCCTACGCCGCGGAGCCCGGCGCGGCCACCGTCGATCTGCTGGTCTGCGAGGCGCACCAGCATCGGCAGCTGCTGCGGGAGGGGCAGGCCGACGTGGCGCTGCTGCACCTGCCCTTCGACTCGGCAGCCGGGCTCGACACCGAGACCCTCCGCACCGAGGGGCAGGTCGCGATCCTGCCGGCCTCGCACCCGCTCGCCCTGCGCTCCCAGGTCCGGATGGCCGACGTCACCGCGCTGCCGGAACTCCCGATGGCCCGCTGGCCCGGTCCCGGCGGCGAGTACCCCGAAGGGCCGGGCGCGGAGGTACGGAACCTGACACAGCTCTTCCAGCTGATCGCACTCGGTCGTACGACTGTGGTCATTCCGGAGTCGGCCGGCGCCGACCTGCGAAGGGACCTCGCCGCGGTGCGGGTCCTCGACGCCCCGCCGGTCACAACGGTGATCGCCTGGCCGCCGCACAGCGGCCTCCGTGCCGTCGCCGACCTGGTCCGCGTGGCGACGCTCCTGTGAGCCGGCGGGAACCGGCGGCCGGGTGGGTAGCGTACGGGCATGGTGACGTTCGGGGCTGTGCAGGTGAACCTGTGGTGCGAGGACGTGGAGCGCTGTGCGGCGTTCTTCCGGAGCCTGGGGATGCCGGAGAAGTTCCGCTTCCCCTCCGACGGTGAGCCCCACCAGGTCGAGGTGGAGGCGGCCGGCGTCCGGATCGGGTTCAGTTCGGCTCGGGTGGGCAGCGAGCTCTTCGGCATCGCCACGACGCCCGGACAGAACACCGAGGTCGTGTTGTGGTGCGACGACGTCGACGCGGTGCATCGGACGGCACTCGATGCGGGCGGCGAGTCACTGAAGAGTCCGACCGACTCTCCGGACGGACGCCTTCACTTTTCCTGGCTGCACGATCCCGAGGGTCACCTCGTGAAACTCGTACAGGAACGCGGCTGAGCCGGCTGGTCCGACAACGACCGCTTCAGGACGCCTCTACGCCGACCCCCGCAGCCGCAGCTCCGCCCCCACCGTCAGTACGTCCGTGCGCCTGGGGCCGCTCCCGGTCAGGAGTCGGGCCGCCTCCTCCACGGCCAGTGCGCCGAGACCCCGCGTGTCCAGGGCCACCGTGGTGAGCGGTGGCTCGACCAGTGTCCCCAGGCGGAGGCCGTCGAAGCCGACCACCGCCAGGTCCTCGGGGACCTTGCGTCCGAGCCGGCGTGCCGCGCGCAGGCCCCCGATGGCGATGATGTCGTTGAACATGAACACGGCGGTCAGCTCGGGGTGTTGGGCGAGGAGTTCCTGAAGGGCGCGTTCCCCGCCCTCCACGCTCTGGTCGGCGCGGGCCACCGCGGTGGCGTCCAGTCCGCACGCGGTCATCGCCCCCTCGAACCAGTCGTGCCGGACGCTCGGCTCGGAGCGTTCCGCGAGGTCCAGCATGCCGATGTGCCGGTGGCCCGCCCGGCTGAGGTGCCGGATCGCCGCATGGACGCCCGCCTCCCCGTCGATCAGGATCGAACTGAACCACTCGGTGCGGTGCTTGCGGTCGATGAGCACCACGGGCAGCCCCCGGGTCAGCCTGACGATCTCGTCCTCCGGCAGGCTCAGATAGCCCACGACCGCGTCCACCTGCGAGGCGATCACCTCCAGCGTGCTCCGCTCCTCGTCGACGCGGTCGCCGGTGTCGTACACCACCACGTGCCAACCGAGCACCCGCGCCGCCTCCAGCGCGGCGGCGGCGACCTCGGTGAAGAACGGGTTGAGCAGATCGGGGATCACCAGGCCGACGCTGAAGGTGTCCTGACGGACCAGCCCCCGGGCGAACCGGCTCGGCCGGTATCCCAGCGCCTGTGCGGCGTCGAGGACGCGCTGCTTGGTGGCGACGCCGATCTCGCCCTTGTCGTTCAGCGCCCGTGACACGGTCTGCCGGGACACCCCGGCAGCCTCGGCCACGTCGTCGATCGTCACCCTGCGGGGTCCGCCCTCCGCCGCCGCCATCACTCACCTCCGCCTCATCACCGACGCACCCGCGCCGCAGGGACACCGAGTATGCCCCGTCCCAGCACCACCCCGGACCCGTCCGGCGCCTGCCCCGACACCCTGAACCTTGACATTCCGCCCGGCCGCGCCTGACACTCCCAACGCCTTCCGTTACCGCTCCCGTGAGCGCTCACGGTACCCGTTGACCGACAAGGTTGTGAGCCCGTGCCCTCCCAGTTCTCCTCGTACGTGTCGGACACCGCACCGTGGCGGGGCGCCCTGCGTCCGGCCCGTTCCTGGCTGCACTCCGACGCCCCCTCCCTGTCGCTGAACGGCCCCTGGCAGTTCCGTCTGTCGCCCACGACGGCCGTGGTCGAGGACTTCGCCGCCGAGGGCTTCGACGACCGGGAGTGGGACAGCATGCCGGTGCCCGCGCACTGGGTGCTGGAAGGCGACGGCGCCTACGGCCGGCCGATCTACACGAACGTCCAGTACCCGTTCCCGATCGACCCGCCGCACGTGCCCGACGAGAACCCCACCGGCGACTACCGCCGCCGCTTCGACCTCCCCGAGGACTGGGCGGACGCCGAACGGGTCGTGCTGCGGTTCGACGGGGTCGAGTCGCTGTTCAAGGTCTGGGTGAACGGCGTCGAGATCGGCAGCGCCAGTGGCAGCAGGCTGGCCCACGAGTTCGACGTGACGTCCGCGGTGCGACCGGGCGGCAACGTCGTGGCCGTACGGGTGCACCAGTGGTCGGCCGCCAGCTACCTGGAGGACCAGGACCAGTGGTGGCTGCCGGGCATCTTCCGGGACGTCACCCTGCTCGCCCGCCCGGCCGGGGGCGTCGAGGACGTCTGGCTGCGCACCGGATACGACCACGGGAACGGCCGTATCGACCCGGAGATCACCGCCGACGCGGCCGCCTTCCCCATCACCCTGCGCATCCCCGAACTCGGCGTCGAACGGCTCTGGGCCTCCCCGGCGGACGTGACCCCCCTCGACATCGCGGGCGTCGAGCCCTGGTCGGCGGAGCGGCCCCGCCTGTACGACGTCACCGTGTCCTCGGCCGCGGAGAGCATCGCCCTGCGGGTGGGCTTCCGCACGGTCGAGATCCGCGGCGACCGGTTCCTGGTCAACGGCCGCCGTGTCGTCTTCCACGGAGTGAACCGGCACGAGGCCCACCCCGAGCGCGGCCGGGTCTTCGACGAGGAGCACGCCCGCGCGGACCTGGCCCGGATGAAGCGGTTCAACGTGAACGCCATCCGCACCAGCCACTACCCCCCGCATCCCCGGCTGCTCGACCTCGCCGACGAACTCGGCTTCTGGGTCATCCTCGAATGCGACCTGGAGACCCACGGCTTCGAGAAGGGCGACTGGGCCGGCAACCCGAGCGACGACCCGGCCTGGCGCGCGGCCTTTCTGGACCGTGTCGAGCGCACCGTCGAGCGGGACAAGAACCATCCCGGTGTCGTGATCTGGTCACTCGGCAACGAGGCCGGGACCGGCGCCAACCTCGCCGCCATGTCGGCCTGGGTGCACGCCCGCGACCCCGAGCGTCCCGTGCACTACGAAGGTGACTACACCGGCGACTACACCGACGTCTATTCGCGCATGTACCCGACGGTCCCCGAGACCGAGGAGATCGGCACCGACGGCTCCGTCGCACCGCTGCTCGGCTGCACCCCCGCACAGGGCGCCCGGCAGCGCACCAAGCCGTTCCTGCTCTGCGAGTACGCCCACGCGATGGGCAACGGTCCAGGCGCCCTCGACCAGTACGAGGAACTGGTCCACCGGTTCCCGCGGCTGCACGGCGGCTTCGTGTGGGAGTGGCGCGACCACGGCATCCTGGCCACGGCCCCGGACGGGACGCCGTACCACGCCTACGGCGGTGATTTCGGCGAGGTCGTGCACGACGGCAACTTCGTGATGGACGGAATGGTGCTCAGCGACGACGTGCCGACGCCGAGCCTGTACGAGTTCAAGGCGGTCGTGCAGCCGATCCGCTTCGCCTTCGACGGCGACAAGCTGGAGATCACCAACCTCCGGCACTCGGCGGACACCTCCGACCTGCGCTTTCGCTGGCGTGTCGAGCATGACGGAGACCTCGTGGCCGAAGGGCAGTGGGACGCCCCGGTCCTCGCGGCGGGCGAGTCGGGGCGGGTGCCGCTGCCGCCGGTCGCGGTGGCCCCGGACGGCGAGACCTGGCTGACCGTCGAGGCCGTGCTGGCGGTGGCGACCGCCTGGGCACCGCAGGGACACGAGATCGCCACCGCCCAACTCGACCGCTCGGTACGGCGACCGGTGCCCGCCGCCCGGTCCCGGCGCGACTGGGGGCCCGGCGAGGGAACGCTCACGCTCGGCATCGCCGAGTTCACCGGCGGCTCCCTCACCCGCCTCGCCGGGCGCCCCGTGACCGGGCCGCGCCTGGAGCTGTTCCGTGCGCCCACCGACAACGACGAGGGCGAGGCCGACCGGCTGGAGGGCAGCGACAACAGCGTCCTCGGGGTGTCCAGCGCCGACACCTGGCGCCGCGACGGCCTGGACCGGTTGACCACGCGGCGCCTCGGCGTCGAGCAGGCCACGGACGCCCTGCGCACGGTCGACCGGGTCTCCGCCGCGGACTCCGCCCTCTCGGTGACCGTCGAGTCCGTCTGGTCGATCGAGGACGGTGAACTCGAACTGCGCGTGGACATCGAGCCCTCGCGCGGCTGGCGGTCGGTGTGGCCGCGGATCGGGGTGCACTTCGAGCTGCCCGACGGGACGGCACCCGTCGACGGCGCGGACTGGTTCGGTCTGGGCCCCCTGGAGTCCTACCCCGACAGCCTTCGCGCGGCCCGCACCGGCCGCTTCTCCTCCTCGGTCCGCGACCTCTCGGTCCCCTACGCGCGCCCCCAGGAGACCGGCCACCGTTCTCAGCTGCGCCGCCTCACGCTCACCAGCGGCGCCACCGAGGTCCTGCGGTTCACGGCCCTCCCCGACACCCGCGGGCGGCGCCCCGGCTTCACCCTCGGCCGCCACACGCCCCAGCAGATCGCCCGGGCCGCCCATCCCTTCGAGCTCCCGGAGTCGACCACGAGTCACCTGATCATCGACGCGGTCCAGCACGGACTCGGCTCCCGGGCCTGCGGGCCGGACGTGTGGCCGGAGTTCGTGCTGCGCCCGGAAGCCCGCACCATCAGGCTGCGCATCACACCGGGCGCCGGTTCCTGAAACACACCCCGCTCACCCTGCGGGGGCGGTGACGCACTCCTTCGCGCCGCCGCCCGCGGGGCTGAAACACGCCCGCACGGACGCTCCGGAGCCGACCACGCTCATGAGGGTGTGGACATAGGTGTCCGCCTCTTTGCGGTTGCTCACCTGGGCGCTGTGGTGGGAGCCGTGGCGGCCCCGGGTCGTGATCTCCACGCGGTCGCCCACGACAGCCCCCCACATCCGGGCCCAACTCGCCCCGCATTCCCGGCTGTAGCGGATCTGGACCCAGGCGCCCGTGGCGGTCTCGTGCTCGGCGAGGGTCAGCGGCTCGGCGCCGCATCGCGTCGTGATCGGGTCCCTGTTCTGACAGGCCGTACGGCGGCACAGCGGCCCGGTGGCCGCAGAGGGCGAGGGGGACGGCGAGCCCGCCTGCCTGCCGTGGGCCGGGGGAAGGTTGAGAAGCACGAGTGCCCCGATGACGACAGCACAGGCCGACGCCAGGGCGGTGACGACGTGTGCGCGCCGGCGACCGGTCGGGCCGGTGGTGGGTAAGGGTGCCTGGGGCGGCGGGACGCTGACGCCCGGGGCTGTCGCGCCCGGCGCGGCGTCGGAGGCCGGAGGCGGGGTGTCCGTCCCGGTGGCCGGACGCTCTCGAATGTGTGTCCCCCGCGCCGGCGGTGCGTCTTGCGTCCGGTTCGTGCGGGCGATGTCCAGGAGGGCCAACGCGTGGTCGGCCGGCTCGTCGGCGAGGTGGCACAGCTCCTTGACCGCGCTGCGCGGTGGCAGGCTCTTGCCGTTGAGGTAACGCTCCCAGGACGACCTGCTGTACGTGCTCGCGTTCGCGAGCTGCGTGAGGCTGAGCCCGGTGCGCTGCCGCAACTCCCGCAGTACGGCGGCCAGTCGGGCACCCGGCGGGGAGGCGGGACCGGCTGTCATCCCCGCAACGCCTTCCAGGTGTGCGGACCCAGCATGCCGTCGACGGTGAGACCCGCGCGCTGCTGGAACGCCTTGACCGCCCGCAGGGTCAGCGGGCCGAACATGCCGTCGATCCCGCCGGGTGAGATGCCCGCCCGGCGCAGCAGACACTGCGCCTCGGCGACATCGGCGCCGGTGTCGCCGTAGCCGATCTCGGTGGTGCGGCCCTTGTTGATGCCGGCCGACCAGCGGCCGTCGACTCGGGCGATGCGGCAGGTGTAGGTGGGCGGTGGGGAGGGGGCGGTGCTGCGGGGCGGAGCGGTGATGGCCGCCGGGGTGACGTCGTCCTCCAGGCGCAGCATGACAAGCAGCGCCGCCAACAGGGCTACGGCCAGGGCGGCGACGCCCGCGGCGAGGGCAAGGTGCGGGATTCGACCGGGAGTTGGCTCGGCGGGACGCGAGGACGGGACCTCGGCGGGACGTGGGGACGGGACCTCGGCGGTGTCTGAGGGCGAGGAGGCGCTCGGTGCGGCCGGCATCTCGGTGTGCGCATGCGCCTGTCCCCCCGTGTGCGCCTGTCCCCCCGCGCGACGCCTGTCCCACGTGTCCGCCGCGACCTCGCGCAACGCGAGCAAGGGGACGGGATCCGTGCCGGAGATCCGGGCCAGCGCCTCCACCGCCTCGCGCGGCGGCAGCGAGGCACCCCCCAGATACCGCTCCCAGGACTTGGCGCTGTACCCGGTCTTGGCCGCGAGCTGACGCATCGTCAGCTCGCTGTGGTCCTTGAGCCGGCGCAGGTCGGCCATCAACTGCCGTGCGCTGGGGTCGAGTTCCGCGGGCAGGGTCTTGGAGCGCGGCATGTTTCCCCCAAAAGCGGTCGTCAGCGTGGTCAGGCGCGTGAACAGCGGTCCCCACCGCTGCTGCGCATTCTGCATGAACGCATCACATCTGTCACAGGTGTCCCACATGACCGTCCCAGCGGGCGTCGTCCTCGCAGGTCAGCAGGGCTCTCGTCCCAGAAGAACGCCACCTGTGCCCGGGGCGTGGCGGTCATCCCCTTCCGCCCTCCACCTTTGGTCTCGCCACCTGACCCGCTCGGCGGGAGCAGGTGCCGACCCCCCAACCGAAAGAGGAACGTATGCGACCGAACGCTCTGGGCAGGATCATCGTCGGCCTCACCGCCGTCGTCGGCCTGGCCGCCGGCACCGTGGCGACCGCGGGCACCGGCTTCGCGGCGACCGCGACCACCGCGCGGACGACGGCCGTCGCCCAGCCCGCCGCCGTGGCCGCCACGCAGAACTTCGGCCTGACCACGGCCGAGGCGAAGAACGTCCAGGACTTCCTCGCGTACAGCTGGGGCTACAACGGCGCCATCGACGGTCAGCTGGGCACCAACAGCTGGAAGGCCTTCCAGCGCTGCCTCGCCACGTACTGGGGCTACACCGGCGACATCGACGGGGACCCCGGCCCCAACACCATCAAGGCGCTGCAGCGTCTGCTGAAGGACAGCTACGGATACACGGGCGAGATCGACGGCATCGCCGGCTCGGGCACCCGGGCGGCGTTCAAGCGCTTCGCCGCCTGACCGTACGACCTGACCGGACGACCTGCCCGGACGACCTGCCCGGACGACCCTGCCTGGCGGTACGGCCCGCCGTTCGGGCCGTTCGTCAAGTGACCGTGCGCGGTCCGTCCTTGCCC
>NZ_JBHUXV010000135.1:0-23422 GCF_042669125.1 Streptomyces sp. NPDC057253
GGACGTCCCGCTGTCCGAGGGCCGCTACCAGTTCGAGGTCAACGTCTTCGGCGCCATGCGCCTGACCCAGCTCGTCCTGCCCCACATGCGCGAGCAGCGCGGCGGGAAGATCATCAACGTCACGTCCATGGGCGGGAAGATCTACACCCCGCTCGGCGGCTGGTACCACGGCACCAAGTTCGCCCTCGAAGCGCTCAGCGACTGCCTGCGCCTGGAGGTCAAGCCGTTCGGCATCGACGTCGTGGTCATCGAACCCGGCAGCATCGAGACCGAGTGGAGCGGCATCGCCGCGGACGGGGTCCGCAAGGCCTCCGGCAAGAGCGCCTACGGCAAGCAGGCCGAGGCCGTCGCGACCTCCATGACGTCCGAGGCCAACACCAAGCGCATGTCACCTCCTCAGGTCATCGCCGACGCCATCGGCAAGGCCGTCAGCGCCCGCAAGCCCAAGACCCGCTACGCGGCCGGCTTCGGCGCCCGCCCCATGATCACCCTGCGCGGCCTCCTCCCCGACCGCGGCTTCGACAGCTTCATCTCCCGCGCCACCGGACTCCCCCGCAGCTGAACCACCCCGCGGCCCAGGAGCGGGCGGAACCCGAACTCCTCGCGAGGGACGGCACCGTCCCTCTCCTGGGCCGACCGACCCGCTCCCAGCGCGGAGTGCCGTCGCCCTTCCTCCCACAGATCCCCCGGAAACGGAGAACACCATGGCCAAGGTCTGGTTCGTCACTGGTTCGTCCCGCGGTCTCGGCCGCGCTTTCGTCGAGGCGGCGCTCGGCCGAGGCGACAAGGTCGCCGCCACCGCCCGTGACCCCAAGACGCTCGGAGACCTGGTCGAGCAGTACGGCGACGCCGTCCTGCCGTTGCCGCTCGACGTGACCGACAAGGGCGCCGTCGCCACCGCGGTCACCACGGCGCACGAGCACTTCGGCCGCCTGGACGTGGTCGTCAACAACGCGGGCTACGGCCTCTTCGGCATGGTGGAGGAAGTCACCGAGGAACAGCTGCGCGCCCAGATGGAGACCAACTTCTTCGGCGCCTTCTGGGTCACGCAGGCCGCCCTGCCGCTGCTGCGCGAGCAGGGAGGCGGGCACATCGTGCAGATCTCCAGCGTCAACGGCGTCACGGCGTTCCCGTTCGTCGGCGGTTACGCCGCCTCCAAGTGGGCGCTCGAGGGCTTCACCGAGTCCCTCCTCCAGGAGGTGCAGGGAACCGGCATCAAGATCACCATCGTGGAGCCGGGCAGCTTCGACACCGACTGGGCGGACAGTTCCGCCGTTCAGGCCGAGCCCCACCCCGCCTACGCGGAGTTCCACAAGGCCATACAGGCGATGCGCGACAACAGGCAGCCGGCCGATCCGGCCGCCGCCGCCCGGGCGCTCCTCCAGATCGTCGACGCGGAGAACCCGCCGTCCCGTGTCCTGTTCGGCAGCCAGCCGGTCGACCTCGTCAAGGGCCTGTACGCGCAGCGGCTGAACACCTGGGCCGAATGGGAAGAGCTCTCCCGCGCCGCCCAGGGCTGATCGGCACCGGTTCATTCCTGTCCGCGAAAGCCGGTGGCGCGCCTGCCCGACGCGCCACCGACGTCCCCTCGTCCCCCTCCTCACCCAACCCCTGGAGCAACACGTGCGAGTCATCATCTTCGGAGCGTCCGGCATGGTCGGGCACGGTGTCCTGCGTGCCTGCCTCCTCGAACCGGACGTCACGGAAGTGCTGGCCGTCGTCCGTACTCCTCTGCACAACGACCACCCCAAGCTCCGCCAGATCGTGCACACGGACTTCACCGACTACAGCGCGATCCGCGGCGAGCTGGAGAACCTCGACGCCTGCTTCTTCTGCCTGGGAGTCACGTCTGTCGGCCGGGGCGAGGAGGAGTACACCAGGATCACGTACGACTACACCCTCGCCGCCGCCGAAGCGGTCAGCGCCGCCAGCCCGGGCCTGACCTTCACCTATGTGTCGGGAGAGGGCACCGACAGCACCGAGCGGGGCCGCTCCATGTGGGCCCGGGTGAAGGGTCGTACCGAGAACGCGCTGCTGGCCATGCCGTTCGACGCCTACATGTTCCGCCCCGCCTTCATCCAGCCCCGCCACGGAGCGGCCCCCCGGGTGACCGTCTACCGCCTGCTCTACCGCCTCACGGGGTGGCTCCACCCCGTGCTCCGCCGGTTGATGCCGAAGTACGTGACCACGACCGAGCACCTGGGCCGCGCGATGATCGCGGTGACCCGGCTACGGGGTCAGGGGCCGACGGTGCTGCACAGCCCTGAGATCAACGAGCTCGGTTCCGGGACGAGTTGAGACCGGAACCCATGGTCCGCGACCTTTCAACCGTCTTTCGAGAGAAGGACCTCAACCCCGCCGAGCACACCATGAACCGACTGAGGATCCACCGATATCTCGTCTACGCCCTGCTGTACGCCCTGGGGATAGCCTTGTTCTCCATAGGAGCCGGCGACCTGGCCCACGAGGACGGGCAAGGTTCTCCGAGCGGTGGCCGCACCCTCGTCACCGTGCTGAACTCCATCGACATGTCGGGGTAGTCCGGAGTGATGTCCGCGCCTTTGTCTGATTCCCGCTCACCCGACCGCGACTCGTGGCCGGCCTCCGCCTTCGGTGAAGAGGCAGCGGCCCTGCTCGAAGGCCGCCGCCCGGGTCCCGCGGTGAGCGCCCTGCGGGACTGGGCGGACTCCGGTGCCATGGCTCTGACGGGCCGACCCGACGGACCGCCACTCGCTGCTCCCGGAGCACCGGCGGGCGTGCTGCGCCGTGCGGTGGAGGCGATCGAGGCTCTGAGCGGACGGGGGGCGGACGGTCCGATCCGGCTGCCCCGTACCGAGTTGCTCGGCGAGCGCGCGGCCCTTGCCGGGCTGTCCCGGCGCGGACCGCGGTCGGCCGGCGGATCCTTCACCGTCCTGCGCACCGCCGACGGCTGGGTGGGTGTCTCCCTGGCCCGGCAGGACGACCGGGAACTCCTCCCGGCCCTCGTCGAAGGCGCCGTGGAGCCGGACGTGTGGACGACACTGCGGCACTGGGCCCTGGATCAATGTGCGACCGACGCGGCGGACCGTGCTCAGCTCCTGGGCATCCCCGCGGCCGTGATTATGGCGCCCACCCTCAGCACACCGGACGAGCAGAGCTCCCACCGCACGGCAACGGCGGGGTTCGCCCCCGCTCCCGTGGTGATCCGCGGCGGCGGCCTCCGTCGGCACCGGCGCCGGCACCCGCTCGTGGTCGACCTCACCTCCCTGTGGGCGGGACCGCTCTGCGCCCGCCTCCTCGGCCTGACCGGAGCACACATCGTCAAGGTGGAGAGCCCGCACCGTCTGGACGGCGCCCGGTTCGGGCCGCCCGCCTTCTACGACCTGATGCACACCGGACACGCCTCCGTCACCCTCGATCTCACCTCTCCGACGGGAGTCGCCGCCCTGCGACGCCTCGTCGACTCCGCGGACGCCGTCCTGGAGGCGTCCCGCCCCCGCGCCATGCGCCACCTGGGCATCGACGCCGAGGAGGCGGTGGCCTCCGGCACGGTGTGGACCAGCATCACCGCCTACGGGCGGACGGGACCCTGGCAGAACCGAGTCGGCTTCGGCGACGACGTCGCCGCCGGCGCCGGTCTGGTGGTGTGGACGGACCAAGGGCCCATGCCCTGCGGGGACGCCCTCGCGGACCCGCTGACCGGAGTCCACGCGGCCGTCGCCACGGCAGCCGCTCTGGCCGGCGACCGCGGCTGCCTCATCGACGTGTCCATGCGGGACGTCGCCGCCTTCGCCGCGCAAGGCCCGACCGAACCGCACGTCGTACGGAAGGCGGCCGACGACGGCTGGTGGGTGGAGACCGAGCACGACACCTTCCCGGTCCGGCCGCCTCGCGCCCGACCCGTGGCCCGGCCCGCCGCGCGGTCCGGCGCCGACACCGAACGCGTGCTCGCCCGGTGGTGCCCGTGAGAGTGCTCATCGCCGGAGCGGAGGTGGAGGGCCGACTCGTCGACGTCCGGGTGCGCGGTGGACGGATCGACGACATCGCCGAGCGATTTCGGCCCCTGCCGGACGAGGAGGTCGTGGACGCCCGGGGCGGCGCGCTGCTGCCCGGACTGCACGACCACCATGTCCATCTGCTGGCGATGGCCGCGGCGGACCGCTCCGTCGTCTGCGGTCCCCCGGCGGTGAGTGACGCCGCAGGACTCAGGACCGCGCTGCGAGGAGCAGCGCGCGATCTGGC
The DNA here is from genome assembly GCF_042669125.1 of Streptomyces sp. NPDC057253. Lineage (NCBI taxonomy): Bacteria > Bacillati > Actinomycetota > Actinomycetes > Kitasatosporales > Streptomycetaceae > Streptomyces > Streptomyces sp. NPDC057253. The sequence continues at coordinate 4,222 of NZ_JBHUXV010000135.1, forward strand.
ACCGGGCAGCTGGGTGCGGGGCACCGGGTACAGCGAGTCGGTCGCCGGTCTGCCGGACCGGGCCGCGCTGGACGAGATGGTCCCGGACCGCCCGGTGCGGATCCAGCACCGCGGTGGTGCGCTGTGGATCCTCAACAGCGCGGGGCTGGCGGCCGTGGCCGACGCGCTCGACGAGACCCCGGACGTCGAACGGGACGCCGCCGGCCACCCGACGGGCCGCCTGTGGCGCTACGACGCCCGGTTGCGCGCGGCGATCGGCTCCCAACCGCCCGATCTTGCTGCCATCGGCGCCCGGTTGGCCTCGTACGGGATCACCGGGGTCACCGACGCCACACCGGACCTCGACGAGACCGGCCAGGACCTGCTGGCGGCCGCCGTCCGCGAGGGACACCTCCCGCAGGCGGTGCAGGTGCTGGGGTCCATGACCGGGGCACCACTGCCCCCGGGCCTGTCCGGGGGGCCGTACAAGATCCTTCTGCGCGACCACGACCTTCCGGGACTGGAGCAGCTCGCTGACCGGATAGCCCGAACGCACGGGGGCGGCCGTCCGGTGGCCGTGCACTGTGTGACCCGGGAGTCGCTCGTGCTCACCCTGGCCGCTCTGGAGATCGCGGGACGCCGTGACGGCGACCGGCTGGAGCACGCGGCCGTGGTGCCGCCCGAGCTGTGCGAGCCGCTGGCGGCAAGCGGGCTGACGGTGGTGACCCAGCCCTCCTTCATCGCCACCCGGGGCGACGCGTACCTGGCCTCGGTAGATCCCTGGGACGTGGAACACCTCTATCCCTACGCCACGTTGCTGGCACACGGCGTGCCGACGGTGCCTTCGAGCGACGCCCCCTTCGGCGACCCGGACCCCTGGCGTACCGTCGCGGCCGCCTCGTCCCGGCGCACCCCCGGCGGCGCCGTGCTGGGCGCCCATGAACGGGTCGACGCCCGTGTCGCCCTCTCCGGGTTCCTCACGCCGCTGCGCTCCCCTGCCGCACCGCCCCGGCGCCTGATGCCCGGCTCCCCCGCCGACCTGTGTCTCCTGGGCGAACCGCTGCGGGCCAGCCTGGCCGACCCCTCCGCCGAACGCGTGACGCTGGTTCTGCGGCAGGGAGAGCCCATCCACCGCCGGTAGGCACGCCCCCACGGCGGTGCCGCGTTCCGCCCGACGGCCGGTCCCAGCCAGGCGGCGTACGGGCTCAGGAGAAGTCCGTGACCACCACCCGAACGGTGTTTCCGTCCCTGAGCGACTCATAGCCCTCGTTGATCTCGCCGAGGCTGATCTGCTTGGAGACCAGGTCGTCCAGGTTCATCCGCCCCTGGAGGTAGAGCGAGGCGTACAGCGGGATGTCCCGCTTGAGGTGGGACGAGCCCATGTCGACGCCCTGCACGCGCTGGGACTGGGTGAGCAGGGCGATCGTCTGCACGTCGATCCCGGCGTCCAGGCCGCCGACGCCTATGAGGTAGAGGCCACCGCCCTTCGCCAGCATCTCCAGGCCCTGCCGGGTGACGGGGCGAAGGCCCACGCAGTCGAACACGTGGTCCGCCCCGTACCCGGTGATCTTCCGGACCTCCGCGACCGGGTCGGCCGTGCGGGAGTTGATCACGTGCGTGGCGCCGAAGTCCATGGCCCGTTCGAGCTTCACGTCCTCGACGTCCGTGACGATGATCGTCTCCGCTCCGGCCAGCCGGGCGCCGCTGACGGCGTTCATGCCGACGCCGCCCGCGCCCATGATCACGACCTGCTGCCCGGTCCGGACGTCGGCGCTGTTGAGCACCGCACCGGCACCGGTGATCACCCCGCAGCCCAGCAGCGCCGCGGGAGCCCAGGGCATCGCCTCGGGGATCACGGCCAGTTGGTTCTCGTGGATCAGCGCCTCCTGGGCGAAGCCCGCGAGACCTCCCAGGCCCAGCGCGACCGGCCGGCCCTGCCAGGTGATGCGGGACGGCTGGTCGGCCGTGCGCTGGGTCCGCTCGGGGTGCAGGCAGATGTAACTACGCCCGCCCAGACAGTTGACGCAGTCCCCGCACGCCCGGATCAGGCAGGCGACGACATGGTCACCGACCTCGACCTGCCGGGCGTCCGGGCCGACCGCGGTGACCACGCCGGCCACCTCGTGGCCCAGCACCACGGGGAAGTCCTGGCCGGCCACCGTGGCGATGGTGAGGTCGGAGTGGCACAGACCGGCCGCCTTGACCTCGATCCTGACCTCGCGTCCGACCGGATCGGCGAGTTCGACCTCCTCGACCACGAAACCCTGGCCGAGACCCTTCGTGAGGGATGCCTTCATGCTCTTGGTGCCCTTCCGCGTGGTGTGCGAACGACGACGGTGTGGAACGCGGGTACTACCAGGTGACCGGCAGCTCCTGGACGCCGTACACCATGCTGGAGGCCTTGAACGGGATCTCCTCCAGCGGGGCGGCGAGCTTCAGTTCGGGCAGGCGGCGGAAGACCTCGGGCAGCACGATCTGGAGCTCGGCGCGGGCCAGTGGCTGCCCGAGGCACTGGTGGATGCCGTAGCCGAAGGCCAGGTGCTGGCGGGCGTTGGAGCGGTCCAGGGCGAGCTCGTCGGGGTCGGTGAAGAGCGCGGGGTCGCGGTTGACGACGGAGAGCGGCACGATCACGCCTTCTCCGGCGCGGATGGTGACGTCACCGATCGTCAGGTCCTCGGTCGCCACCCGGCGCAGCCCGCCGTGCAGGACGGAGATGTAGCGCAGGAGTTCCTCGACCGCGTTGTTCAGCTCGTCCGGCGTGCCGAAGAGCCGCGGGATCTGCTCGGGGTTCTCCAGCAGGGTGATGGTGCTGAGCGCGATCATGTTCGCGGTGGTCTCGTGCCCCGCGAACAGCAGGAGCGCGCCGAGGTCCGCGGCCTCCTGCTCGGTGATGTCGCCGGCGTCCACCTGCTCGCCGAGCCGGGTCACGACGTCGTCGCCGGGGTTGGTCCGCTTGACCGCGAGGAGCTCCTTGAGGAACCCGGAGAGCCTGGCGTAGGCCTCCGTCACCTGCTCCGCGGTCGCCGTGAGGTCGACGAACGGCTTCGAGTTCTCCTGGAAGAACTCGTGGTGCTCGTAGGGAACACCCAGCAGCTCGCAGATCACCAGCGAGGGCAGCGGCAGCGCGAAGTGCTCGACGTAGTCGACCGGTCCGCTCTTCTTGACCAGGTCGTCGAGGAGGTCGGTGGTGATCCGCGCCACGGCCGGGCGGAGCGCGTCCATCTTCTTGACCATGAACTCCCGGGTCAGGGTGCGGCGCATCGCCGTGTGGACCGGCGGGTCCCACATCTGGAAGAAGCCCCGCTCACGCTGCCGGACGCCCTCGCGGACGGCCGGGAACCCGGGGTTGTTCGGGTTGGTGCTGAGCGCGGGGCTGCCGAGGACCTCGCGGGCTTCCTCCCAGCGGGTCACCAGCCAGGCTTCGAGTTTGCCGTTCCAGACGGAGACGCGGGTGACGGGTTTTTCGTCCCTGAGCGCGACGAGCAGCGGCGAAGGACCGAGCGGCGCGTCCTTCGGCCGGTCGTAGACGAAATCGGGGGCGGTTGCGGGTTGGGTCATGACAGTCGCCTTCTGGGAGTTCTTGAGGAACCTGAGGGGGTGGGTGAGGGTGCTTCGCAGGGTCAGACGGCTGCGGTGGAGACGGCGTCCGCCCACTTCGCGCCTACGGCGATGGCCTGGCGCCAGCTGTTGATGGCCTTCGGCGGCATGCCGACACTCAGGGCGCCGCTGAGCCGGTCGCCCGTGCGGTAGACGGCGAGGAACTTCCGTTCCGTCAGGTCGCCCTGGACGATGCGCACTTCCTCGTGACCTCGGAGGTAGCCGAACGCGCGGATCTTCATGTCGTACTGGTCGGACCAGAAGTAGGGAACGGGGGTGAACGGCCGGCCGGCACCGAGGAGGTTGCGGGCCGCGGCCATGCCCTGCTCGGTGGCGTTGGTGCGGTGCTCGATCCGCATCCGGGTGTCGAACAGCGGGTTGTGCCAGGAGGCGACGTCACCCGCGCCGTAGATGCCGCTCGCGCCGACCGCGGCGCTGTACTCGTCGCAGACGAGGCCGTTGTCGACGGTGAGTCCGCTGTCCTCCAGCCACTCGGTGTTGGGGTGCGAGCCGATCGCCACGAGGACGTCGTCGGCCTCGACGAGAGTGCCGTCGCCCATCCGGACGCCCTCGGCGACGACCTCGCTGACGGCCACGCCCGTGCGCAGGTCGACGCCGTGATCCAGGTGGGCCCGGGACAGTGCCTGGCCGACCGTCTCGCCCACGGCGTGGGCGAGGGGCACGGGCGCGGGTTCCAGCAGGGTGACCCGGGCGCCGAGCCCGCGGGCGACGGCGGCCGCCTCGGCGCCCAGGAACCCGGCACCGACCACGACCAGATGGCGGTCCGGGCCGATGCGGTCCTTGAGGGCCAGGGCGTCGTCCACGGTCCGCAGGACGTGGGCGCGTTCACCCGGCAGGTGCCGGGGGCGCACACCTGTCGCCACGATCAGTCCGTCGAAGCCCAGCTCGGAACCGTCGGTCAGCCGCACCGACCTCGCCCGGAGGTCGAGCCCGGTCGCCCGGTGACCGTATCGGGTGTCCAGCCCGAGGGCGTCCAGGTCGGCGGGTGTGCGCAGGGCCAGCCGCTCGGACGACCAGGCTCCGGAGAGGATCTCCTTGGACAGGGGCGGTCGGTCGTAGGGGGCGTGGGGCTCGTCGCCGACGAGGGTGACGGTGCCGGTGTGGCCCTCGCGGCGCAGGGTCTCGGCCGCCGCGAGCCCGGCGGAGGAGGCCCCGACGATGACGATCCGCTCCGGGGCGGCGCTCACGACTCGGTCAGCCTGATCGCCGCGGCGGGGCAGACCGTGGCCGACTCGCGCACGCCCTCATGCAGTTCGGGCGCCGGATCGGCGTCGAGCAGGACGACCAGGCCATCTTCGTCGCGCTGGTCGAAGACGTCGGGGGCGAGCATGACGCACTGCCCGGACGCAACGCACTTGGGGACGTCGACTTCCACATGCATGGTGCTTCTTCTTTCTCTACTGCTGCGGGTGCCGGTGGGGGCGGCGATCATGCGCGGTGTGCACCGCGGTGGGGCCCCCTTCCACCGGGACGGCGTCAGGACCGTGCGACCAATGGAAGAGGGCGTCTCGGGTGTGCGGGAGCGGCGTCGGGCGCCTAGCCGACGACGGCCTTCACCTCGAGGTTCTCCTCCAGGCCTGCGACGCCCCAGATGCGGCCGTTGCCGGACTGCTTGTAGCCGCCGAACGGCGCCGTCAGGTCCGGCTGCACGCGGTTGAGGAGGACCTGTCCGGCGCGGACGCGCGCGGCCACGTCACGTACCTGCTCCGGGTCGCTGCCGGTGACGTAGGCAGTCAGTCCGTAGGGGCTGTCATTGGCGATGTCGACCGCCTCGTCGACGGTGTCGTAGGTGATCAGCGACATGACCGGGCCGAAGATCTCCTCCCGCGCGATGGTCATGTCGTTGGTGACGTCGGCGAAGACGGTGGGGCGTGCGAACCAGCCGCTCTTCACTCCCTCCGGCTGCCCCGGGCCGCCGGCGACCAGGGTGGCCCCCTCGTCGATACCGGCCTGGATGTAGCGCTGTACCGTGTGCCACTGCCGCTCCGAGGCCACCGGCCCCATGAACACCTGGGTGAGCGGGTCCCCGACGACGACCGCCTGCACCGCGGCGGCGATCGCCCCGACGAGTTCGTCCTTGCGGGAGCTCGGGATCAGCGTGCGGGTCGGGGCGGTGCAGGTCTGGCCGGAGTTGCTGATCACACCCTGGACCGCCATGGAGACGGCGGTCTCGATGTCCGCGTCGGGCAGGATGATGTGCGCCGACTTGCCGCCCAGTTCCTGCGTGACCCGCTTGACCGTGTCCGCCGCGTCCTTCTGCACCTGGATGCCGACCGCGGTCGAGCCGGTGAACGAGATCATGTCGACGTCGGGGTGCTTGGTGAGCGCGCTGCCCGCCACCGACCCCTTGCCGACGACCATGTTGAACGCGCCCTGCGGTACGCCGGCCGCGTGCAGGATCTCGGCGAAGACCTGGGCGCTGTACGGGGCGATCTCGGCGGGCTTCAGCACCGTGGTGCAACCGGCCGCCAGCGCGGGTACGACCTTCTCCGTCATCTGCAGGGCGGGGTAGTTCCACGGCGGGATGAGGCCGCACACCCCGATGGGCTCCTTGCGTACGGTGTAGTCGCCTCGACGCTCTTCGAAGGGGTACTTGCCCAGGATCTCCGCGAGTTCCCGGACCGACCCGGCGGCGGCCTCCGCCGAGAGACGGGCGAGGAACAGCGGAGTACCGACGTCGGCCGTCACCGCCGCCGCCATGTCGTCCAAGCGGCGCTCGTACTCCGCCGCGATCGCCTCAAGCAGTTCCACCCGCTCCGCCACACTCAGCTGCGAGTAGGAGACGAAGGCCCGCTTGGCCGCCTCGACGGCCCGGTCCACGTCCGCCTCGTTCCCGAGCGCGAGCTGCCCGGTCGTCTCCCCCGTCGCGGGGTTGACGATGTCGGCCGTCCTGCCCTCGACGGGCTCGGTCCAGGCCCCGTCGATGTAGAGCCGCAGCACATCGGTCATCGTGATCACTTCTTTCGTTTCTCAGGACGGGTTCGGAAGAGGTCAGAGCCGGGCGAGGACGGACTTGGTCTCCAGGAAGGCGTCGAGGCCCTCCTCGCCGAGCTCCCGGCCCCAGCCGGACTGCTTGTATCCGCCGGTGGGCATCGCCACGTCGGGAATGGGGTGGATGTTGATCCCGACCCGGCCCGCCCGCAGCCGCGCGGCGACCCTGTGGGCCCGGGACACATCGCGTGACCAGACACTGCCGGCCAGGCCGTACGTGGTGTCGTTCGCCAGGCGGATGGCCTCTTCCTCGTCCGTGAAGGGGAGGACGGCGACCACGGGGCCGAAGATCTCCTCGCGCACGAGTCGCATGTCGGGTGTCGCCCCTGCCACGACCGTCGGCGGGAAGAAGAACCCGTCACCGGGAAGCGGCTCGCCCCCGGTGACGACCTCGGCGCCCTGCTCGACCCCGCTGCGCACATAACCGGCGACCCGCTCCCGGTGGCGTTCGGAGATCAGGGGGCCCAGCTGGCTCGACGGGTCGGTGCCGTACCCGAGGCGCAGCGACTCGGCCGCCTTCTTGAGGCCGGCGACCATCTGGTCGTAGAGCCCCTCGTGCACCAGGAGCCGTGAGCCGGCCGTGCAGACCTGGCCGGAGTTGCGGAAGATGGCGTCCGCCGCGCCGGGGATCGCCTCGGCGAGGTTCGCGTCGTCGAAGACGACGACCGGTGACTTGCCGCCGAGTTCGAGGCTGACCTTCTTCAGGTTGCCCGCGGCGGCGTGCACGATGGCCCGTCCGACCTCGGTGGATCCGGTGAAGGAGATCTTGTCGACGTCCGGGTGGGCGGCGAGCGCGGCGCCCGTCTCGCTGCCGATGCCGGTGACGACGTTGACGACGCCGTCGGGCACACCGGCATCCCGGCAGATCTCGGCCAGCCGCAGTGCCGACAGCGGCGTCTCGTCGGCCGGTTTGAGTACGACGGTGCAGCCGGCCGCGAGGGCCGGGGCGAGCTTCCACGAGGCGAGGGACAGCGGCGCGTTCCAGGGCACGATCAGGGCCGCCACGCCGATGGGCTCGCGCCGGGTGTACGCGTGGAAACGCAACCCGAACGAGTTCAGGTCGACGGCCTTGCCGCCGATCCGCTGGACCGCGCCCGCGTAGTAACGGAACGTCCTCGCGGCCACGTTGACCTGTCCGCCCCGGGCCGCCATCACGGGCGCGCCCTGGTTGCGGCTCTCCAGCGCGGCCAGGTCCTCCCCGGCCTGCTCGATGAGGTCCGCGATGCGCCACAGCACCTTGGCCCGCTCCTCGGCCGGGGTGGCGGCCCAGGTGCCCTCGTCGAAGGCCGAGCGGGCCGCGGCCACGGCACGGTCGACGTCCGCGGCGCGGGCGTCGGGCACCCGCGCGAAGGCCTTGCCCGTCCCGGGGTCGACGACGTCGAGCCAGCCCCCTTCCTTGGCCTCGACGTCATGGCCGTCGATCAGCATGGGCCAGTCGCGAGGCGTGATCTCGATGGCCGGTGTCGCAGGAAGTGTCATGGTCCCGTCTCTCCTGTCGGTGTCGTCCGGACCGGCCCGCGCTACTGCCCGACCCCGAGGACGCCCGGCAGCAGTTCGCCGAGTTCCTCCGGGGTCCAGCGGCCGTCCTTGCGGAGGTAGGTGTTGCTTCCGCCGCGGACCGCCAGCGGCTGGGCGAACGCGCAGATGTCGCCGCCGGAGGCGTAGAAGAAGCGGGCCGTGATGTCCTTCGCGTCGTCGCCGGCCAGGTAGGTGACGATGGGCGCGATGTCCTCGGGGTCGAGGCTGCGGCTCGCCGGCATGCCGCCGAACGTCCGCTGCCTGGGGTCGTTGCCGGGGAACAGCTGCGTGCCCGCGCTCGGCAGGATGCAGTTCGCGGTGATGCCGTGCTTGCCGAGGTCGCCCGCGAGTGCCGTGGTGAGGCCCATGATCCCGGCCTTGGCGGCGGCGTAGGCCGGCTGCGTCATGTAGAAGGCGCCGCGAGAGGCGAAGGAGATGATCCGGCCTCCGCCGCCCTGCTCCACCATGTGCCGCGCGGCGGCCTGGGAGCAGGCGAAGTGGCCCTTGAGGTGGACGGAGAGGGTGAGGTCCCAGTGCTCCTCGGTGACGTCCAGTGTCGGCACGTGCCCGAAGTTGCCCGCGCACATGACCAGGATGTCGATGCGGCCGAAGCGCTCGACCGCCGCGTCGACGATGGCGGCGCCCCCGGCGAAGGTCGAGACGTCGCCGTAGTTGGCCAGCGCGCTGCCGCCGGCCGCGGTGATCTCGTCCACGACCTGGTCGGCGGCGGCTCCGTCGCTGTCCTTGTAGAAGTCGTTGACGACGACCTGCGCGCCGGCGGCCGCGAGGGCGAGGGAGATGCCGCGGCCGACGCCGCGGCCACCGCCTGTGACGACTGCGACCTTGCCGTTGAGAGTGCTCATCGTTGAGTGCCTTTCACGGGTTTTCTCAGGGACTGTCGGGAGGGAATGCGGAGGGTCCGGGGAGCGGACCGGGTGGTCAGTGGTCGTCGAAGGTGATCGCGCCGGCTTCGGCCAGGTCCGCGATCTCCTCGTCGGAGTAGCCGAGCAGTGCGGACAGCACGTCCCGGGTGTGCTCGCCGAGCCGGGGGGCGGGCTGTCGCACGGTGCCGGGGGTGTCACCGAGTTCGGCGACGAAACCGCGCTGACGGTGTGCGGGGAAGCCGCCGGGGGCGGCGTCCTGGAGGAAGCCGAGAGCGGCGAGCTGCGGCGAGTCCAGCACCTCGCCGGCGTCCAGGACCGGTGAGGCGGCCACGCCTGCCTCCTGGAGCCGGGCGGCGAGTTCCCGCTTGTCGTGGCCCACGGTCGCGGCGGCGATCTGCTTGTCCAGGAGGTCGTGTGCCGCCCGTCGCCCCGAAGCGGTCGCCAGCTGCTCGTCGGTGGCCAGGGCGGGCAGGTCCAGCACCCGGCACAGGGCGGCCCACTGTTCGTCCCCGGCGACCGAGAGGGCGATCCACTGCTCCTCGCCCTGGCAGGGGTAGACACCCTGGGGGGCCGCGACGGCGTCCCGGTTGCCGTGCGGGCGGGCGATCTCGCCGGTGTCGGTGTAGTCGAGTACGGACTCGCCGATGAGGGCGGTGACCGACTCCCGCTGGGAGAAGTCGACGTGGATCGCCTCGCCGGTCAGGTCGCGCTGCCGCAGAGCGGCCAGGATGACCCCGGGTGCGAGGAAGGAGACCAGCTGGTCCGGGTAGTTGACGTTGGTGCCCGACCAGCGGGGGGTGTCGGCGTCGTAGCCGGTGACGGACATCAGTCCGCCGAGGGCGTCGAGGGTGGAGCCGAAGGAGATGTAGCCGCTCTCCGGTCCGGTCAGGCCCTGGCTGGTGAGCGAGACCAGGACGATGTCGGGCTTGACCGCGCGCAGTTCCTCGAAACCCAGGCCCAGTCGTTCCATCACGCCCCGCCGGAAGTTCTCGACCACGACGTCGGAGACCGACACCAGCCGCAGGAACGCCTCTCGGCCCCGGGAGTTCTTCAGGTCGATGCCGACACCGCGCTTGTTGCGGTTGACCGTCTGGAACGGCGGGCTCGAGTTGAGATCCGCCGGTCCGTTGCCTTTCGCGGCGACCTGGGTCCACTGGCGGAAGGGGTCGGCGTACGTGGTCGACTCCACCTTGATGACGTCGGCGCCGAAGTCGGCGAGTGCCTGGGTGGTAGCGGCCCCGGCAGTGATGATGCCGAGGTCGGCGACGCGGATGTGGTCGAGTGCCAAGGCGTTCACGGCAGTCCTCACTGGTTCGTCGCTGTCGGGGCGATCACGCGTTGCCGAGGGCACGCTGGGCGTTGATGACCGAGGTGCTGCGCACCCCGTAGTCCAGGGCCGCGTGCCAGGGCAGATCGGACGAGGCGCGGTAGCCCTGCTTGCTGTAGTCCAGGGCCGTGGCGTCGAACTGCGCGATGTGCTCGGCCAGGGCCACGGCGGAGCTGAGCAGTTCGGCCGCCGGGACGACCTTGTTGACCAGCCCGAACCGCAGTGCGGTCTCGGCGTCGACGCGCTTGCCCGTGAAGATCAGCTCGGCGGCGTGCTTGGGCAGGATCCGCTTCGCGGTGGACGGCCCGGCCAGGGCGGGGAAGATGCCGAAGGTGATCTCGGGCGCCCCGAAGGTGGCGGTGTCCGCGGCGATCGCCAGATCGCAGTTGTGGACCAGCGTCAGCCCGCCGCCGAGTGCGAAGCCGTTGACCGCGGCGATGAAGACGGCCGGGTGTTCGGTGATGCGGTGCTGGGTGTACAGCCATGAGTCCGGGGCGCTGGCGGGACGCCGCTCGGTGGGCGCCCCCTCCCGGGTGTCGGCGCCGGAGCAGAAACTGACGTCTCCGGCTCCGGTGATGATGACGGCCTTGCTGCCCTTGTCGCGGATCTCGTCGAGCGCGTCCCGCAGTTCCGCCTGCGCGGCCCGGCTCATGGCGTTGCGCTTGTCGGGCCGGTTCAGTGTCACGATCGCGTAGCCGTCGCGGATGTCGGTGAGGATCAGTGAGTCGCCCATGATGGTCGGGGGCCTTTCCTGGAGTGTGGGGTCAGTTCCCGGCCGCGGCGGGGCGGCGGCCGTTGAACCGGAAGGGCAGTCCCGGCGCGGAGTCGATGAACTCCTGCGTCCGGTACTGCGGTGACGCGACGAGGTCGCGGGTGTCGGCCACATAGCCGACCGGGATGTTCAGGGTCTGCGCCGCCTGGTACCACTCGTACTTGGAGCGGTGGACGGTGAGCCCGGACAGCCGCTCGACGAGCTCGGGCTGCTCGGCCATCCGCCCGCTCTGGGTGGCGAACCGCTCCTCGCAGAGCACGGGGTCGAAGGCGAACAGTTCCAGCACGCGCGGCCAGTCCGTCGCCCGGTAGTAGAAGGCGAGGTGGCCGTCGGCGCAGGGCAGCACGACCGGGCCGCTCTCCTTGCCGCGGGGAATGAGACTGCCGCCGGCCTGGTAGTAGACGGGCCCCTTCCACTCCAGGTAGGCGACCGTCTCCACTCCGGAGACCCGCACCCGCTGGCCCCTGCCCTCGCTGCCCGCGCGGTCGCGCCGGGTGAGGGCGGTCATGACGCCGGTGAAGGCGAGCAGGCCCGTGGAATAGGCGACCTGGTGGCCGCCGAGCATCAAGGGCTCGCGGTCCGGGTCGCCCAGGAGGGCCAGCAGGCCACCGGCGGCCTGCCAGACCAGTTCGCCGCCCTGCCAGTCGGCCTGCGGTCCGCGGTCACCGAAGTCGCCGAACTCGGCGACCACCAGGCGCGGGTTGGCCGCCTCGAAGGCCGCCACCGCTTCCGCCCAGTCACGCAGCATGTCCTCGGGGGCCAGCAGCACATCGCAGTCGGACAGCAGCGCGGCGACCTCGTCGTCCGAGAGGTTCGCCCGGCGGAGCTCCTTCGCCGCGTCCAGGTAGCGGGAGAGCAGGTCGTTCCCGTACGGAGTGCCGGCCTCGTCGGGCACGATCCTGGTCACCCGGGCTCCCAGACCGACGAAGACTTTCGCGCAGAGGCCGGCGGCGACGCTGTCGCCCGCCTGCACCACATGGAGGCCGGCCAGCGCGCCCCCGGGGCCGCTCACGACTCCGTCCCGTCCACCGGACGGAACCTCGGCAGCGCGACCTCGTCGGTGACCTGGTCGAACACGACCTCCACCGGCATGTCGCAGACCAGGTCCTCCGGCTCCGCTCCGACGATCGACGTCATCATGAACGGCCCCTCCTCCAGCTCGACGAAGGCCACCGCGTAGGGCAGGTCGTCGGCGAAGGCGGGGATGTAGCGCTGGTGCATCACGACCCAGGACCACAGCCGGCCGCGGCCGGACACCGGCTTCCAGGTGATCTCCTTGGAGAGGCACTTGGGGCAGCTTCGGGCCGAGGGGAACCAGACGTGTCCGCAGTCGTCGCAGTGCTGGAGGACCAGCCTGCCGTCGAGCGCTCCGAGGAAGAAGGCCCGGTTGAGGTCGTGGACTCGCGGAAGGGGCTTGGCGTACTGCGTGGTCATGGCTGTGGCTCCTGGAAACGGTGGGGAACGACGACTCGCAAAGGGGTGGCGGCACGGGGGCCAGTGCTGCGGCGCCGTACGGGACGAAGCCGGCGCTGCTCGACGTCACACACGCTGGAAGACATGCGAGTTCACGACCGGAGCCACGCAGATGTACTGGGAGGTCTCGCAGTTGGCCACCTGCCGGTCGCCGGCCTCGCCCCGCACCTGGCGGATCGCCTCCACCTGGAGGGCCCAGCCCTGCATGTAGCTCTCGCTGGTGTGGCCGCCGCTGGTGTTCAGGGGCGTCTCGCCCTTGAGCCCGATACGCCCGTCCTTGATCCACTGCCAGCCCTCGCCGCGGGGCGCGAAGCCGAAGCTCTCCAGCGAGAACAGGACGATCGGGGTGAAGTTGTCGTAGATCTGCACGCAGTCCACGTCCTCGGGGCCGAGACCCGCCTGCGCGTACACCCTGCTCGCCACGTCACGGGCGGCCGTGTCGAAGAAGTCCGACTTGGTGTAATGGCCGGTCAGGTCCGCCGAGCCCGCGGTCGCGACGACCCGGACGGCGGGCTTGCGGAGGTTCTTCGCACGGTCCGCGGTGGTCACGATGATCGCGACACCACCGTCGTTGATCATGCAGTAGTCGAACAGACGGAGCGGGTCGCAGATGTACCGGGCGGAGAGGTACTCCTCCTCGGTGAGCGGCTTGGTCATCGCCGCGACCGGGTTGAGTGCCGCGTTGGTGCGGTTGTTGATGGCCAGGGGCGCCAGGGCACCGTCCGGCGCTCCGTACAGGTGCTGGTAGCGGCGGTACATCATGCCGACGTAGGCGCCGGGCGAGGTCATGCCGTACGCCAGGTCGTACGCGCCGGTGTCGTCGCCCGGTCCGTAGCCCGCGCCCTCACCGCCGTACGTCATGCCGACCGAGCGGCCGTTGTTGCCGTACACGCAGGCGATGGTGGTCGCGAGGCCCGCCTCGACGAGGGTGATCGCGTGCTGGAGCACCACACCGGCCATCCGGCCGGAGCCCTCGTAGGCGTTGACGACCTTGGGGTGCCGGATTCCCGCCAGGGTGCCGAACTTCTCGTACGAGGGAAGCCGGCACGTCAGAACACCGTCGATGTCGTCCTTGGTGAGTCCCGCGTCGTCCAGCGCGATCTTCAGGGCGTCGATACCCAGCTGGTAGTCGGACCGGTTGGCGTCCCGGTTGCGGTACTGGGCACCGAAGTCCGTCGTACCGACGCCGACGACAACCGCTTCCTGGCTGGTCGATGTCCTTGCCATCTCGGCTCACATCCTCAAAGTTCAACCAAACGGTTGGGTGATATAACCTAGGTCTACCTGCTGATACTCAGGGACGCAAGAGTTGGGAGAGATGAATAACTACGCACCGCGCCTTACGGTTGACCGGTACCGGCAAAGCCGTCGGTCAATCAACCATTTGTTTACCGCGAGAGCCGCTTGCCTAGAATCAACCCACGTCAGGACCCCGAAACCCCTCGGGAACACGCCCGGACAAGAACTGAGGAGTTGCACATGGCCCGGCCCCGCAAAGCCCCCCGCCAGCGGTTGCTGGACGCCGCGGTCAAGGAGTTCGCCGCCCACGGATTCGCCGGGGCCCGCATCGAGGCGATCGCCCGTCGGGCCGGCATGAACAAGCAGCTCGTCTATCACTACTTCGGCAGCAAGCAGGCGATCTACGAGGCCGTGTTCGAACAGGTGATCGCCGAGAACATCAACCGCGCCTTCCCACCGGGCGAGGACCGCAAGTACTCCGAGGTCACCCTGGAAGAGCTGCGGATGAACAACTCCCGCGACACGGCGCTCTTCCACCGCCTGCTGATGTTCGAGGCGCTGGACAGCGAGCGCGAGATCCACAAGGAGGCCGAACGCCGGGCGGTCTACGACAAGCTCGTGGAGCGGGTCCGCAAGGCTCAGGGCCAGGGTGAGATCGATCCGTCGGTCGATCCCTCGATGTTCTATCTGGCGGCCCTGTCCATGCAGATCGTGCCCGCCATGCTGCCGAAGGTGGTGCGGCTTGCCACGGGGCAGGACCCGGAGAGCGAGGAGTTCCTCCAGGAGTGGGGCGACTTCATCACCCAGTTCGTGGCCCGCTTCGCGCCGGCCGATTCCCCGGCGCAGTGATGTGGCGGCGGACGGTTCCGCCCTCCGGGACCCTCCGCCGCCCACGGGAGACGGCCTCAGTGCATCGCGATCGGGACCTGGGACTCGCCGTCCGCTCCCGCGACCACCCCCGGACCGCCGGACTGCCGACCGACGTTGATGAACGTCAGGCCGATCGCGGCCGCGGTCACCAGGATGCCGACGGCGATCCAGATGGCGTTGGCGTAACCGTGCACCATGCCCTCCAGCTGAACCATCTGCTGCTGCGTCCGGGTGGCGGCACCGCCGATGTGGTCCCTGATGTACGACGTGGTCGCGGACGCGGCGATGGTGTTCAGCAGGGCCGTGCCCACCGCGCCGCCCACCTGCTGGGAGGTGTTGACCATCGCGGAGGCGACACCCGCGTCCCGCGCCTGGATGCCGTGCGTGGACAGTGACATGGCCGGCATGAACGCCGTGCCGATGCCGAGTCCGAGCAGCAGCTGGGCAGGCAGCAGCAGGCCGGTGTACGAGGAGCCGATCTCCAGGCCGGTCAGCAGTAGCATGCCGGATGCGGCGACCAGGTAGCCGGCGCCCATCAGGAACCGTGCGGGCAGACGGGTCATCAGCCGGGCGCCGAGCACCGCGGAACCGGTGATCATGCCCGCGATCAACGGCAGGAAGGCGAAGCCGGTCTTCACCGGGGTATAGCCCTTGATGACCTGCAAGTAGTAGGTCAGGAACAGGAACATGCCGAACATGGCGATGATCGCGAGGCCGAGCGAGAGGTACACGCCCGCGCGGTTGCGCTCGGTGACGACGCGCAGGGGCAGCAACGGGGCCTTCACCCGGGTCTCGACGACCACGAAGGACAGCAACAGCACGGCCGCCGCGACGAACAGACCGACCGTGACGGAGTCGCCCCAGCCGTCGGACTCGGCACGGGTGAAACCGTAGACCAGGGAGACCAGGCCGGCGGTGGACAGGATCACGCCCGGGATGTCGAGGGTCGAGCGGTGGCTCTCGCCCTTCGGCTCATGGACGAAGAACACGGCACCGATCGCGGCGACCACGGCGAAGGGGATGTTGACGAAGAACGTCCACCGCCAGTCGAGGTACTCGGTGAGGACACCGCCCAGGATCAGGCCGACGGCACCGCCGGCACCGGAGATCGCACCGTAGATGCCGAAGGCCCGGGCGCGTTCGCGGCCGTCGGTGAACAGCAGGGCCAGCAAGGACAGCGCGGCCGGTGCGAGCAGCGCGCCGAACACACCCTGGAGTGCCCGGGCGGCGAACATCATGGCCTCGTTCGTGGCGGCGCCGCCGAGCGCGGAGGCCGCGCCGAAGCCGAGCAGGCCGGTGATGAAGGAGCGCTTGCGCCCCCACATGTCGGCGATCCGGCCGCCGAAGAGCAGGAGACCACCGAAGGCCAGGGCGTAGGCGGTGACGACCCACTGGCGGTTGCCGTCGGAAATGCCCAGGTCGGTCTGGGCGGAGGGAAGGGCGATGTTCACGATCGTCGCGTCCAGGACGACCATCAGTTGCGCGATGGAGATGAACACGAGCGCGGTCCAGCGACTGGCTCCGCCGGTGCCCTGAGCCTTGTGGGCTGCGTCGGACATGGGGTGTACCCCTTCAAGTTTCTTTGGTCGGAGGGCACGTCGTCGGTGACGGCCGAGAAGTCCGGGTCCGTCGGCGTGGTCGAGACGCCGACAGGACGGCTGGGGACGGTGCTTCCACGGGCCCGGCAGCAGGACCAAGGGGAACGTCCTGCCGCCGGGCCCGGGACCAGCGCCGATCCCGTCCCCACGGATTCGGCGCGGCGGGGCCGCTGCCGCTCGAAGCAGCCCCGGTCTGGGGAAGTGCGGGCCCACTCGTGTGGTGCGGGCGGCTCAGCTCAGGGTGGCCAGGGCCGCGGGGTCGAACGGCTTGATCTCGTCGAAGCGCCCCGCAAGGACCTTCACCGCCCACTCGGGGTCCTGGAGAAGGGACCGGCCGACGGCCACCAGGTCGAACTCGTCCGCCTCCAGACGGTCCAGGAGGTCGTCGAGCCCCCGGAACTCGGCACCCTTGCCGTGGAACAGCGTGTCCACGAAGTCGGTGCCTCCGCCCAGGCCCACCGAGCCGACCGTGATGGTGGGCTTGCCGGTGACCTTCTTCGCCCAGCCCGCCAGGTTGAGGTCGGAGCCTTCGAACTCGGGCACCCAGTAACGCCGCTGGGAACCGTGGAAGGCGTCCACTCCGGCCGCGACGAGCGGCGTGAGGAGTTCCTCCAGCTCCTGGGGCGTCTCGGCCAGGCGCGCGTCGTAGACGCCGTTCTTCCACTGCGAGAAACGGAACTGGACGGGGAATTCCGGCGAGACCGCGTCACGGATCGCGGCGACGACCTCCGCCGCGAACTTCGTACGGGCCTTGAGGTCACCGCCGTACGCGTCCGTGCGGCGGTTGGTCCGGGCCCACAGGAACTCGTCGATCAGGTAGCCGTGGGCGCCGTGGATCTCGACGCCGTCGAAGCCGATGCGCTCGGCCGACGCGGCCGCCTCGGCGTACGACGCCATCACGTCGTCCACATCACGAAGGGTCATCGCCCTGCCCACGCCCTCGGTGCCGTCGAGGCCGATGGCCGAGGGGCTGATGGTGGGCGCGCCGGCGTTCAACGTACCGCCGGCGGGACGCTGCACGCCCACGTGCATCAGCTGCGGCATGATCCTGCCGCCCACCGCGTGGACCGCGTCGGCGACCGCCTTCCATCCCGCGAGCTGCTCCTCGCCGTGGAACAGCGGGATGGTGTCGACACCGCCCGCGGACTCATGACCGAGGAACGTGCCCTCGGTGACGAGCAGCCCCACCCCCGCGGCCGCGCGGCGCGCGTAGTACGCCGCCACGTTCTCGCCCGGGACGCCGCCCGGTGAGTGCATCCGGGTCATGGGCGACATCGCGATGCGGTTCGCAAGAGTCAGCCCGTTGATCGTTATGGGCCGGGAGAGCAGTTCTGTCAGGCGGGACAGCGGATTGGAGGCGGCGGCCATGGAGGGCTCCTTGCTCAGATGGATCTACAGACGTGCGGGGTGGATTCGGATGTCCTGGGGTCAGGCGACTTTTCCGCCCTGGGCCCTGACGGACAGGTCCTCCCAGTCGGACCAGGTCTTCAGGCGGTCCGCGTAGATGTGCGGGAGGAACTGGTTGCCGGCGGTCCCGAAGAAGACACGCAGCGGCGGGTTCTCGGCATCGACGATCTCGAGCAGGGCCTTGCCCGCGGCCGCGGGGTCACCGGCCTCCGAGGACTCCATGAGCTTCGCGAGCTGCTCCCGGACGGGGTCGTAGACCGGCAGCTGCTGGGCGTGCACGGCGGACGGGCCGATCCAGTCGGTCTCGAAGGCGCCGGGCTCGACCAGCGTGACCTTGATGCCGAGGCCGGACACCTCCTGGGAGAGCGACTCGGTCAGGCCCTCCAGCGCCCACTTGGAGGCGTGGTAGCCACCGAGCAGGGGGCCGGCGGCCACGCCGCCGATGGAGGAGATCTGCACGATGTGGCCGGAACCCTGGCGGCGCAGGTGCGGCAGCGCCGCCTGGGTGACCCATACGGCACCGAAGACATTGGTCTCCAGCTGACCGCGCAGCTGCTCCTCCGTCAGCTCCTCGACGGCGCCGAAGAGTCCGTAGCCGGCGTTGTTGACCACGACGTCCAGACGCCCGAAGTGCTCCTGCGCGCGGTCGACGCCCGCGAACACGGCGGCCTTGTCCGTCACGTCCAGTTCCAGGGCGAGCACCGCGTCGCCGTGTGCGGTGACGAGGTCCCGGAGAGCGGCGGCGTCACGAGCCGTCGCTGCGACCTTGTCACCCCGGGACAGGGCGGCCTCAGTGAACTCGCGGCCGAAGCCGCGGCCTGCGCCGGTGACGAACCAGACCTTGCTCATTGACGTGCTCCGGATTCCGAAATCGACATGGGTGAGGGACGTATGGACCAGCAGTGAGGGCAGGCGCGGTCGCCGGCGACCGATGCGTGCCGGTTCCGACCGGCACGTGGTCGTTCAGGTGCGGGGGAGTCCGGTGGCGCGGGAGATGAAGCCGTCGAAGCCGCGGTCGGAGAGGAGGCCGCGGAGGGTGATCATGGGGCGGGCGCCGAAGCCGGTGGCGTAGCGGGTCTTGGGCTTGCGGGCGCTGACGGCCTTGCCGATGGCGTCGGCGATGACCTTGGGGTCGGAGAGGCGCTTGGTGTTGGCCTCGGAGGTCATGGAGGTGGCGACGGCCTCGGCCTGGCGGGCGTAGGCGCTCTTGCCGGAGGCCTTGCGGACCCCGTCCGCGGCGATGCCGCTCCACTCGGTCCTGATGCCGCCGGGTTCGATGACGACGACGTCGATGCCGAAGGGCTTGGTCTCCAGGCGCAGGCAGTCGCTGAGGGCTTCGAGGGCGAACTTGGTGCCGTGGTACCAGCCGCCGAGCGGGGTGTGGATCTTGCCGCCCATGGAGGTGACGTTGATGACGGTGCCGGACTTGCGCTCGCGCATGTGGGGCAGGACGAGCTGGGTCAGGCGCATGGCGCCGAAGACGTTGACCTCGAACTGGTAGCGGCCCTCGGACAGCGGGACGTCC
>NZ_JBHUXV010000136.1:0-22512 GCF_042669125.1 Streptomyces sp. NPDC057253
CCCCGCCGGGGGGGGCCGCCCCGCGGCGCGGTTCGGGCACCGGTGCGGTGGTGGGGGAGGAAGCACGATGATTCCGGGAACGGCCGGCGGTACGGCGGCACTCGACTCCGGCACCCGTGAACTGACGCGCGTCGTCGCGCTGTTCAGCCTGACCGGGCGGCTGGACCCCCAACTCCCCGCGCTGGGCAGCCTCGTCGACACCTTCGACTTCGGCCGCTTCGCCCTGCACCTGACGTCCAGCGAGGGCGTACTGCCCGTGCCGGTGCTCGTCGAGGACGTGCCCCCGGGTGAACTGGGGCTGCCGCACGGCGACCACGGCCTCGACCTCGCCGCCCTCCAGATCGCCGTCGTCGCCACCCCGCGCGGGGACGTCACCCTGGCGCTCGACTGCGGATTCGCCGGGCAGACGCCTCCCGAGGCGCTCGCGGCCTGGCTCGCCGACACCTGCTTCGACCGGGACCGGATCACGCTCGGCGCCGGCACCCTGCTCGACTCGCTGGGCGGCCGCCTCGCCCCGCTGGAGCCGCTCGCCTTCGGCCAGAACGTCCACCAACTGGTCTTCCCCGGCGGGGACTTGAAGAACGACCTGCTCGACTCCGACGAGAGTCGGCTGCCCGCCCTGCTGAACGAGATCGTCTACCGGGGCAGGCTGTCCACGTCCGAGCCGCCCCACCTCAGGAGGAACGGCCGCACCCTCTCCGCGCACGGCCGCGGGGTCTCCGTGCACGCCGGCTGGGCCGAGCACGTGGAGAACGGTCTGACCCTGGTCGCCATCGGCATGGTCTCCGCGCTCGCCGTCCTCCAGCGCACCCGGCTGGCCGCCTTCGAGACCATGCGCGCCAACGAACGGACCGCGGCCGAGTCGCCGTACGAGATCCGCAGGCTGATCTCCCGGCTCTCCGACGGGGTCAACGAACTCCAGCTGGACCTGGCCTTCGGTGTCGAGGCGTACGTCGACAGCCTGCTGATCCCGGAGATGGTCATGGAGGCCTTCCAGTCCTCGCTGCGGGACGCGTTCGGCATCCCCGCCAGCCTGGACAACTCGGCCCGCATGGTCGAGCGCCTGACCTCGGTGATCAGCGCCCGCTCCGCGGCCCTGGACGCCGAGCTCGCGGAGCGCGACGACCGCAGGGACCGTACGCTCTCGGCGCTGGTCGCCGTGGCCACGGGGATCGCGCTGCCGCCGACGCTGCTGCTCGCGTTCTTCGGGGCCAACGCCTCCGACGTGGACAACCGGCGCTCCATGTTCGACGCCCACTACCTCCCGGCCTACCTGCTGGCCGGGCTGCCCTTCATCGCCCTCGCGGTGATCGGATACCTCCTGCTCAGGCGGATCAGCCGCCGCTCCGGCTCCCTGCTGGGCTCCCGGTCGGCACAGGCGGGCACGCCGGGGTACTCGTCACAGCGGGGCCCTACGCGCCATTGACAAGAGCGCACTCAAGTTTTGTGCTGGAGTGCGGGACGGCTCCCTTGCGGAACTCCTGGGCGGAACTCCGGGCGGAACTCCTGGCGGAAGGGGACAGCGATGGGACGGGCGGTCGGGATCGATCTCGGGACCACGAACTCGGTGGTGGCCGTGCTGGAGGGCGGTGAACCCACGGTCGTCGCCAACGCGGAGGGTGCCAGGACCACCCCCTCGGTCGTGGCCTTCGCCAAGAACGGCGAGGTGCTGGTGGGCGAGGTCGCCAAGCGGCAGGCCGTCACCAACGTCGAGCGCACCGCGCGCTCCGTGAAGCGGCACATGGGCGACGGCAGCTGGCGCTTCCCGGACCAGGGCTCCGTCGACGGCACCCGCTACCGGGCCCAGGAGCTGTCCGCGCGGGTCCTGCAGAAGCTGAAGCGGGACGCCGAGTCCTATCTCGGCGAGGACGTCACCGACGCGGTGATCACCGTCCCCGCCTACTTCGACGACACCCAGCGCCAGGCCACCAAGGAGGCCGGCGAGATCGCGGGCCTGAAGGTCCTCAGGATCATCAACGAACCCACGGCGGCAGCGCTGGCGTACGGCCTGGACCGCGGCGAGGAGCAGACGGTCCTGGTCTTCGACCTCGGCGGCGGCACCTTCGACGTCTCCCTGCTGGAGATCGGCGACGGCGTCATCGAGGTCAAGGCGACCAACGGCGACACTCACCTCGGCGGCGACGACTGGGACCACCGGATCGTGGAACACCTGGTCAAGCGCTTCAAGGGGCAGTACGGCGTCGACCTCGGCAACGACAAGATGGCGCTCCAGCGGCTCCGCGAGGGGGCCGAGAAGGCGAAGATCGAGCTGTCCTCGTCCTCCGAGACCACGATCAACCTGCCCTACATCACCGCCTCCGCCGAGGGCCCCCTGCACCTCGACGAGAGGCTGACCCGCGCCCAGTTCCAGGAGCTCACCGCCGACCTCCTCGACCGCTGCAAGACGCCCTTCCACCAGGCGGTCAAGGACGCGGGCGTCAAGCTGGACGTGATCGACCACGTGATCCTCGTCGGCGGCTCGACGCGGATGCCCGCGGTGACCGACCTGGTCAAGGAGCTCACCGGCAAGGACCCGCACAAGGGCGTCAACCCGGACGAGGTCGTGGCGGTCGGCGCGGCCCTCCAGGCGGGCGTCATCCGCGGTGACGTGAAGGACGTGCTGCTGCTCGACGTCACCCCGCTGTCCTTGGGGATCGAGACCAAGGGCGGCATCATGACCAAGCTCATCGAACGCAACACCACGATCCCCACCCGCCGCTCGGAGATCTTCACCACCGCCACCGACAACCAGCCCTCGGTGGGCATCCAGGTCTACCAGGGGGAACGGGAGATCGCCGCGTACAACAAGAAGCTCGGCGTCTTCGACCTCACCGGTTTGCCGCCCGCGCCCCGGGGCGTCCCCCAGATCGAGGTGGCCTTCGACATCGACGCCAACGGCATCATGCACGTCTCGGCGAAGGACCTGGCCACCGGGCGCGAACAGAAGATGACGGTGACGGGCGGCTCGGCGCTCCCCAAGGACGACATCGACCGCATGATGCGCGAGGCCGAGCAGTACGCCGAGGAGGACCGGGGCCGCCGCGAGGCCGCCGAGACCCGCAACCAGGCCGAGCAACTCGTTTACCAGACCGAGAAGTTCGTCCGCGAGAACGACGACAGGGTCCCCGCCGACACCAAGGCGGAGGTCGAGTCCGCGGTCGCCGACCTCAAGCGTCTGCTGGAGGAGAACGCGGAGACGAACACCCTCCGCGACGGCGTGGAGAAACTGGCCTCCGTCAGCCAGAAGATGGGCCAGGCCCTGTACGCCCAGGCCCAGCAGCAGCCGCCCCAGGACGGGCCGGCCACCGCGTCACCCCAGGACGAGGAGGGAGTCGTCGACGCGGAGATCGTGGACGACGACAAGGACCAGAGGGGCGGGGCCGCCTGAGACTCAAGGGCGCGCCCCGCTCGGCAGGGTGGCGCACACCGCGTCCAGGACGGACGCGTACGGGGTGCCGAAGTCGCCGAGGCGGGACCGCAGTTGCTCCAACCCGCCCCGGTGCCCGGTGAGCAGACCGGTGTCCCCGGTCCGGGCGGTGAACTCCAGCACCGCGGGCAGGAAGTCCGGCGGTTCCTCACCGGTCAGCTCCAGACCGGCCGCCCGGTACAGCTCCTTGAACCGCACCGGCGGCATCCCGCGCCGCCGGGTGTCCGCGTCCTGCCACCGGCTCAGATGCAGACTGTGCCGGTCCTCGGCGTCGAAGACCCGGACGTAGTGCGCCGCCAGTTCCCGCGCGGGCGTCACCGCCGCGTGGTCGACGAACTCCCGCAGCTGCGGGGCCGCTTCCCGCAGCAGCGGCAGCCGCGCGCGGAAGTCGTCGTCGGGATACGTCAGGCAGAGCGCCGCCGCCTGGTACAGCACCGCATCCGAGGGCATCCGGGTCTCCTCAGCGTCGTCGGTGGTCCGCCGCCGGGGTGCCGGTCACGCGTGCTCCCTCTTCGCCGGCCCACGGCTGCTTCGAACCTAGGGCGGGGCGCGGGAGCGCACCCGTTCACGGCACCCGTACGGGTCAGACCTTGCGCGCCACCCCCGCGTAGACCGGCACGATGCCCTCAGCCTGCGCCGCCACGTCCTCCGGACCCGGCCGCCAGCCCGACACCGGGATCACACCGGGGCCCAGCAGCTCCAGACCGTCGAAGAAACGGGAGAACTCGGCGAGCGAACGGGGGAAGAAGGGGGTGCCGCTGCGCCGGAACTGCTCGGCGGCCTTCTCGATGGCCTGGGGGCTGAGATCGGGCGTGACCTGCGAGAGGATCACGAAACTGCCCGGGGCGAGCTCGGCCACGTACCGCGCGAGGAGGTCGTACGCCTCGTCGCCCAGATAGTGCGTGAGCGCGACCAGGGACAGGGCGACCGGCCGCGTGAAGTCCAGAGTCTCGGCGGCCAGCCGCAGGATGGTGTCCGGATCGCGGACATCCGCGTGGACGTAGTGCGTGGCGCCCTCGGGGGTGCTGTGCAGCAGGGCCTGGGCGTGCCGCAGCACGATCGGGTCGTTGTCCGCGTACACCACCCTCGACTCCGGGGCGACCTCCTGGGCCACCTGGTGCAGGTTGGGCTCGGTGGGGATGCCGGTGCCGATGTCCAGGAACTGGCGGATCCCGTCCTCGGCGGCCGTCCGCACCGCCCGCTGCATGAACCGGCGGTTGGCACGCGCCCCGCGCATCACCGTGCCGTCCACGGCGAGGATCCGGCGGGCCAGTTCCTCGTCCACCGGGTAGTTGTCCTTGCCGCCCAGCCACCAGTCGTAGACCCGCGCCGGGTGCGGGCGGCTGGTGTCGATTCTGGGCGCGTCGGATTCGGTCATGCGGTGTGTCCTCCCCTGGGTCGTGATGCCTGTGCTCAGAAGTCCTCGCGGCGCTCCCGCAGCAGCTTCTTGGTGCGCTCGGCCGACGCGGCCCGCGCCGACATGTGGTCGAGGACCTCCAGATGCGTGGCGACCTCGCGGCGGGAGTCGAGGTACAGCGCGCCGGTCAGGTACTCGGTGAAGACCATGTCGGGCAGCTCCGGCTCGGTGAAACGGAACAGCGAGAAGGGCGCGTACGTCCCCGGGTGCGGGCCGTCCTCGAACTCGCACACCTGGAGCGTGACCCGGTCGCGCTCGGCGAACTCCAGCAGTTTGTCGAGCTGTTCGCGCATCACCTCGGAGCGGATGCTCACCGGGCGGCGCAGCACCGTCTCGTCCATGATCGCCCACAGGTGGGGCGGGTTCGGGCGTTCGAGGAGCTTCTGGCGGGCCATCCGCAGCGACACGTGCCGCTCGATCGCCTCCGTCCCGGACTGTCCGATCGTCCCGGCCCGCATGACGGCACGCGCGTAGTCCTCGGTCTGGAGCAGACCGGGCACGAAGTGCGGCTCGTAGGAGCGGATGATCCCGGCCGCGCCCTCCAGGCTCACATAGAGGCTGAACCACTCGGGCAGCACGTCGTGGAACCGCTGCCACCAGCCGGGCTTGTTGGCCTCCTCGGCCAGCCCGACGAACGCCTCGACCTGGTCCACGGGGACGCCGTAGGTCTCCAGAAGCACCTGGACGTAGGGGATCTTCAGGGCGACCTCGGCCATTTCCATCCGCCGCACGGTCGCGGGGGCCACCCGCAGGACCTGCGCGGCCTCCTCGCGCTTGAGGCCGGCCGCCTCCCGCAGTTCCTGCAGCCGTCTGCCGAGCACCACCTGGCCCACGGTCGGCGCAGGCCGCCGCTCACTCACGCCACGCCTCCCCTACGCGTCGAAGCTTGCGTGCAGTGTGTCATGTCCGGTGCGGGCTCACCGGTCGCGCTCGCCTCCTTCCTTACCTCCCGCGTCATCGACGGGCGGGCGCAGGAGCGGGATCGTGGTGCCCACGGGTCCCGGGCCGGCGCACTCCGGTCCGGGATCCGCTCAGGGCAGCAGCGTGTGCAGGTACTTGACCGTCGCGGGGTCGGCCGGGAGGAAGGTCTCGATGGCCAGCTCGGCGACGGTCACGTCCATGGGGGTGTTGAAGGTGGCCGTGGAGGAGATGAAGGACAGCGTGCGGCCCTCGTGCTCGATCCGCATCGGGAGGGCGAAGTAGGGGACGGGCTCGGCGGGTCGGGGACCAGAGTCCTCCCGCTCCCCCGGCACCTCCGCCACCTCCGGCACCGGATAGGCCGCCACCTCCTCGTACAGCGCACGCAGTCGCTCGGAGCGGCGCAGGGCGATCTGCCGCCGCATCTGTTCCAGCAGATGCCCACGCCACTCGCGCAGGTTGCGGATGCGCGGGGCGAGGCCCTCGGGGTGCAGGGTGAGCCGCATGGTGTTGAGCGGGGGCCGGAGCAGGTGCTCCGGGATGCCGTCGAGGAGCATCGTGATCCCGCGGTTCGCGGCCACGACGTGATAGGAGGCGTCGAACACCAGGGCCGGGTAGGGTTCGTAGCCCTGGATCAGCCGCTCGATGCCCTCGCGTACGGCGTCCAGGGCCGGGGCGTCCAGCGGGGTCTCCGGGTAGCGCGGGGCGTAACCGGCCGCCAGCAGCAGCGCGTTGCGCTCACGGACGGGCACCTCCAGATGCTCGGCGAGCCGCAGCACCATCTCCTCGCTCGGCCGCGACCGCCCCGTCTCGACGAAACTGATGTGCCGAGCACTGGAATCCGCCCGCAACGCCAACTCCAGTTGACTGACCCGCCGTTGCTCCCGCCAGGCCCGCAGGAGGGGGCCGACTCCCTGGTCGGCGGGGGTGGTGTCGGCGGAGGGGACCATGGTCATGGGTACGACGGTAGTCGAGGAGTGGGCACAGGATTGGGCCGCGGACCATGGAGGGCAGCCGCACCGCCCGCGGACCGGGGTCTCCGGCTCGCCGCCCGGGCCACCTCCGCCTGCGCGGTCCGGCGGGCGCCGCCGCTGTCCGTGCGCCACTCGGGTGACGGCGACCAGGGCCGCAGCAGTCGTCCTGTGGCAGCCTGGACAGGAAGCCGACCCCAGTAAGGAGCGAGGTCATGCCCGTCGAA
This sequence comes from Streptomyces sp. NPDC057253, assembly GCF_042669125.1. Taxonomy (NCBI): domain Bacteria; kingdom Bacillati; phylum Actinomycetota; class Actinomycetes; order Kitasatosporales; family Streptomycetaceae; genus Streptomyces; species Streptomyces sp. NPDC057253. The sequence goes on from NZ_JBHUXV010000136.1 coordinate 6,961, forward strand.
CCGTTGTCGCAGAAGGAGATCGAGGACCGGCTCGCGGAGCTGCCCGGCTGGTCGGTCGAGGACGGGCGCCTCGCCCGCTCGTACCGGCTCGCGAACCACTTCGCCGCCACCGCGATGGTCGTGCACATCGCCCAGGTCCAGGAGGAGCTCGACCACCACTCCGACCTCACCCTCGGCTACAACACGGTCGCCCTCACCGTGCACACGCACAGCGCCGGCGGCGCCCTCACCGAGAAGGACTTCGGGCTCGCCCAGCGGGTGGACGCCCTCGCCGCCGGTCACGGAGCCCAGTGAGCCCGTGCTCGACTACGACGAGGAGGCCGACGCCTACGACTCCACCCGCGGCGGTGAGCCCAGGGCCGCCGCGGCCGCCGAGGCGGTGCTCGGCCTCATCCCCGCCGGCACCCGCCGCCTCCTCGACGTGGCCTGCGGCACCGGGATCGTCACCCGCAGGCTCGCCGCCGCCCGGCCCGCCACCCGGGTCACCGGCGCCGACCTGACGTACGGCATGGCCCGGATGGCCGCCGTACGGCTGCCCGGCGCGGTCGTGCTGGCCGACGGCCGTGCGCTGCCGTTCCCCGACGGGGCCTTCGACGCCGTCACCAGCGTGTGGCTGCTGCACCTCCTGGACCGGCCCGAGGACGTCCGGGCCGTGGTCGGCGAGTGCGCCCGGGTGCTCGGACCCGGCGGGGTGTACGTCACCACCGTCGACAAGGCCGCCGCCCACGACGTCGGCAGCGACGTCGACGCCGTCCTCGCCCCGCGCCCGCGCCGCCCGGCCCCGGACGCGGCGCCGCTCGTCGAGTCGTACGCCGCCGCCCACCGACTGCACCCGGCGGGGCAGGCCCGTTTCCCGGGCCGCGGTCAGGGCCGCAGTCCCCGGCGCACCGCCGCCGACCTGCGGCGCGGCTGGTTCACCCGGTTGCCGCCCGGCGACCCGCTCACCGAAGGGTTCGCCGAGCGCCTAGCGGCCCTGCCCGACCAGGAACTCCCGCGCCCGGACCCGGTGTTCAGCGTCCGGGCGTTCCGGAAGGCCGGGTGAAGTCGAACAGCTGCCGGGGAACGGGACGCCTGGGTACGGCATCTGCTCGCGCCCGAAGTCCCGGACCTGGAGGCCTACTTGGCCGACTCGCTGCCCGAAGGGACCACCGGGGGCGGTCGTACGGCTGGCGCCGGGCGTGCAGCCCGCGTCCCGGATGGCCCGAACCATCGCCGAACTGGCCGAAAGATACGGCAACCCGGCCTGAGCGAGCGGCGACTGACGGGTCGTAACCCGTCCGCCCCCACCGCTCGGAGGTTCATCCCGTGCAGCACCCGCACCCGCACCGACCCCCGCACCGCAGAGGCCGAGTCCTCCTCTCGGCGACCACCACCGCAGTCGCCCTCCTGGCCGCAGGTCTCACCGCGCTCTCGCCCGGCAGGGCCGAGGCCGCCACCGCCCGCCAGGTCGAGAAGCTCGACCGGGGCGTGGTCAGCGTCCACACCGACGCCGGCAACCTGGTCAGCTGGCGCTGGCTCGGCACCGACCCCAACGACGTGTCCTTCAACGTCTACCGCGCCGGCACCAAGGTCAACCCGGCCCCGATCACCGGCTCCACCAACTACTTCCACTCCGGCGCGCCCGCCCAGGCCGACTACACGGTCCGCGCGATCGTCGGCGGCGTCGAGCAGTCCGACTCGGTCCACGCGGTCCAACTCCGCACCGGCTACACGGACGTGCCGATCAGCCCGCCGGCCGGCGGCACCACCCCCGACGGGGTGGCGTACACCTACGAGGCCAATGACGCGTCCGTGGCCGACCTCGACGGCGACGGGGCGCTGGACTTCGTCCTCAAGTGGCAGCCGACCAACGCCAAGGACAACTCCCAGTCCGGCTACACCGGCAACACGATCCTCGACGGCGTCAAGCTCGACGGCACCCGGCTGTGGCGGATCGACCTGGGCCGCAACATCCGCTCCGGCGCGCACTACACGCAGTTCCAGGCGTACGACTACGACGGCGACGGCAAGGCCGAGGTCGCCGTGAAGACGGCGGACGGCACGGTCGACGGCACGGGCGCGGTGATCGGCAGCTCCTCGGCCGACCACCGCAACTCCAGCGGTTATGTCCTGTCCGGCCCCGAGTACTTGACCATGTTCAACGGGCAGACCGGCAGGGCGATGCAGAGCGTGGACTACGTCCCGGCGCGCGGCACGGTGTCCTCGTGGGGCGACTCCTACGGCAACCGTGTGGACCGTTTCCTCGCGGGCACCGCCTACCTGGACGGCGCCCGCCCTTCCCTGATCATGGCCCGCGGTTACTACACCCGTACCGTGATCGCGGCCTGGGACTGGCGGGGCGGAGGCTTCACGCGGCGCTGGACCTTCGACAGCAGCTCCTCGACGAACTCCGGCAAGGGGTACGACGGTCAGGGCTCGCACAGCCTGTCGGTGGGGGACGTCGACAACGACGGCAAGGACGAGATCGTCTACGGCGCGATGGCGGTCGACGACAACGGCAACGGGCTGTGGACCACGAGGACGGGCCACGGCGACGCACAGCACCTCGGCGACCTCGACCCCACCCGCCCGGGCCTGGAGTACTTCAAGGTCTCGGAGTCGACGTCCCAGCCGGCGGAGCTGTACATCGACCCGGTGGACGGCACGGTGAACTGGAAACTGGCGGCCTGCTGCGACAACGGGCGGGGCGTCGCCGGTGACATCTGGGCCGGCAACGACGGTGCCGAGGTCTGGTCGGCCGCCGACTCCTCGATCCGCGACGAGGCGGGCGCGACGAAGGGCCGTGAGCCGTCCTCGGTGAACTTCCTGTCCTGGTGGGACGGCGACCCGGTGCGCGAACTCCTCGACGGCACCCACATCGACAAGTACGGCACCTCCTCGGACACCCGCCTGCTGACCGGCGCCTCGGTCCACTCCAACAACGGCACCAAGGCGACCCCGTCCCTGTCCGGCGACATCCTCGGCGACTGGCGCGAGGAGGTCGTCTGGCCGACGTCGGGCAACACCGCGCTCAGGATCTACTCGACCCCCGTCGAGACGACCACCAGGATCACCACGCTCCTCCACGACACGATGTACCGCACCGGTCTCGCCTGGCAGAACACTGCGTACAACCAACCCCCGCACCCGAGCTTCTTCATCGGCAACGGGATGGCCACGGCACCGCGGCCGACGGTCCACACCCCCTGACGGACAGACGGGTCAGGCCCCGCCCGGCGATCCCGGGCGGGGCCTCTCCGCACGGTGGTTCAGGTCACCGTGCAGCTCTGGTCGCCCACCTTGAACGCGGTCGGCCTCCCGTTCGTCCCCGACCAGCTCCCCGTGAAGCCGAAGCTCACGGACGAGCCCGCCGCCACGTTGGCGTTCCAGCCGACGTTCCTCGCCGTGACCGCCGAGCCGGACTGGACGGACTCGGCGTTCCAGGTCTGGGAGATCGTCTGGCCGTTCGGGAAGGTCCAGCCAAGTGACCAGCCGGACCAGGCACTTGACCCCGTGTTGACCAGCTGGACGTCCGCCTGGAAGCCGCCCGACCACTGGTTGGTGATCCGGTACGTCACCGCGCAGGCGCCCGTCGGCGTCGGATCGGTGGGATCCGTGGGGTCGCTGCCCCCGCCCCCGGTGTCGCCGTAGACGACCCCCCGGCCGTTGGTCGAGACGTACACGCGGCCGTACACCCGGGGGTCGCCCGTGATCGCCGCGCCGGTCCAACCCCACTGGTGGGCGTCGTCGTTGACGCGGGTCCAGCTCGCGCCCTTGTCAGTGGAGCGGAAGATGCCCCGGACCCCGCCGATCTTCGCGCTGGTGTAGAGCGTCTGGTACGACGCCCCCGGCGCCGCCTTCCCGAAGCCGATCGTGTCGGCCTGGCCGACGTTCGCGAGCTTGGTCCAGCTCGCACCGGAGTCGGTCGAGTGCCACAGGCCGTACGCCCCGTCGGCGGCCCCGCCCGCCAGCCACACATCGCCCTTCACCCCGGGCAGCGCCTTGAAGCGCACGCTGTCACCGCTCGGCAGCCCCGTCGCGGCCGACGCCGTGAAGGTCGCGCCGCCGTCCGTACTCACGTAGAACGTCCCGGACTTGAAGCCGTAGAAGGTCTTCGCGTCCACCCGGTCCGACTCCACGATCGCCCCGGCCGGGATGCCGCTCGACGCCGACCACGACGTACCGAAGCCCGTCGTGTACCGCACTCCGCTGCCGTCCGGGCTCCACACGAACCGGCTGCCGTCCGAGGCGGCGGCCACCGTCCCGCCCCCGCTCACGCCCGAAGGGTCGGTCCCCGCGAACCAGTTGGCGCCGTTGTCCGTCGAGAACGCGATGTGCGGACCGGAGTCCAGGTTGCCCACCCGCACGACCGTGTTCGGGTTGGTCTCCGCGAAGTCCAGGCTCGTGGTCGTGGTGAAGTTCGGCTGGGTGAACATCATCGACGGGACCTTGGTGAGGTCCGTGTGCCGGAAGCCGCCGATGTCACCGAGGGCGCTCAGCAGCGGGGCGCCCGAGGGCGGCGACGCCAGGTCGTTGACCGCCGTCTCCTCCAGCCCCTGCACCATCGGTCTGATCGTGAACCGGCTGCCGGAGTCCCAGTTCGTGAGGTTCTCCGTGCCGTAGACCGTCGCTCCCGTCCCGTACATCATCCGGTTCGAGTTGAACGGGTCGATCTCCAACGACTCGGTCATCCAGCCGAGTTTGGGCGTCTGCTCGGGCGGTGACGGATTCGCTCCCCACGTCAGCCACGGCGAGGAGGAGACGTCCATGGTGTAGCGGTTGGCGCGGTCGGGGTACGAGGTGTAGTCCCAGGCCCGCGTCCAGGTCGCCCCGCTGTCCGTGGAGCGGAAGATCTGGGTGTCCGGCCACCAGGAGCTGTACGCGGTGGCCATCACCGTCCCGGGCCGCTGCCGGTCCACCGTCAGACCGCTGAAGCCGTAGTAGGTGTCCGCCTCCGCGACCGGGCTGATGTTCGTCCAGGTGCCGGTCGCCGTCGCGTACCGCCACACCTGGCCCTTGCCGCCGTCGTACGGCCCGCCCTTGTCGCTGTACGTGAGGTACAGGTAGCCGTTCACCGTGTCCAGGACGCCCTTGTGCGCCAGATGTCCCGTCGGCTGTCCGGCGAGCCTGCTCCAGGTCGCACCGCCGTCCGTCGACCGGTACACCGAGTTCTGGAGGTCGGCGACCCCGACGTAGAGCGTCTGCGTCGCGGTCCCGGACGTGCCCGTCCGCTCGTCGAAGGTGACCCAGACGATGCCCTGGTTGTCACTGGCGTAGCCGCTGGTGTCGCTCGGATCCTGCTGGTAGGTGCCGACGTTGGGGAAGTTCGCCACCTGCGACCAGGTCACCCCCGAGTCGGTCGACCGCCACAGCCCCTTGCCGCTGGGCGCGCCCAGGTACAGCACGCTGTTCCGGTTCGGGTCGACGGCAAGCCGCTCACCCATGCCCCGCCCCGGCATGTTGCCGCCGAGCTTGAAGGGCAGCACGGTCCTCTGCCAACTGGCACCCCGGTCGGAGGAGCGCATGACCGCCCCGTTCTTGGGATCCCAGCTGTTGGTGTACGTTCCCACGGCCGCGTACACCTTGTTCGGGTCCACGGAGTCGGAGGCCAGGCTGACCACCCCGGTGTGCCCCCAGTCCTCCCAGCCGACCGAGTCCAGCAGCGGCGTCCAGGTCTTCGACGACTCCTGCCAGCGATAGGCCCCGCCGATGTCCGTGCGGGCGTAGGCGAGGTTCTTCTCCTTGCGGTTGAAGACGATGCCCGGCACGAATCCGCCGCCGTCGATCCGGGCGTTCTTCCAGGTGTACGTGTCGGCGGCGAGCGCCGCCTTCGAGCCGCTGCCGGCGGCCAGGGCGGGCGGCGTGCCCGCGAGCAGCCCGGCCGCGAGCGCGAGCACGGCCGTGAGAATGCGGGTTCTTCGCACGGGGGGGTCCTTTCCGGAAAGGGGGAGAGTGTGGGGGGTAAGCGCTTTCCGTACGGCGCGAGAGGTGCCGGGCGACCCCCAGTGCGGGAGGGGGCCACCCGGCCGATCGGCCCCGCCGTCCGGTGGCGGAGCCTCGTACGTGGAGCCTTCGAGCGGTTCCATCGGAACAGGCGGTACGTGGTGCACCCCTTCAGGGGCGCGGGGAACTGCGCGACCAGCCACGTCGGACCCGCAGTCGAACGACCACCCGACCCGCGGAGCGCCCGGCGGGGGCTATTCGAGCAGCTCCGCGTACGAACCCATGGCCAAGGCGATGTCCGCCTGAGCCCAGAACCGGTGATACGTGAACGACGGCACCGCACCGCCCGCGAGATACGCCTCGATCTTCGACCAGGCGGGATCGTCCTCGTAGAACGACCGGATGGACGCGAAGGTCGAGGACGAGTTGATCGCGTCCCCGTTCGGCATCGTCCCGGTCCACCCGCTCGGCACGTACACCGAGTCGTCGAACCGGTTGTAGTCCGCGCGCGACTCCGGCACCGCGATCCCCAGGCTGTCCTGGTAGTTGTTCCACATGCCGTCCAACAGCGACTTCGCGGTCGCGGCGGCGGCCGTGTCACCGCTGCGGTCCGCGTAGTACGTCAGCGTCTTGGCGTACGCGGCGGCCACCCCGACGTCGTTCGTGTAGTCGGCCACGGTGACATGCAGCCCGCTGTTGGCGCCGGGACTCGACGCGTTCCAGGTGTCGGGCTGCCCCGACCACTGAAGCGTCGACGGGATCCGGTACGTGCCGTCCGGGTTGATCGTGGTCTTGGACAGCGCCCACTTCACCCACTTGTCGAGCACCGCCTTGGCCTGCGCGTTCCCCGTCTGCTGGTAGTACTCGGCCACCCGCTCCATCGACCACGCCTGGAAGCCGAACCACTGGTTGGACGGCGGGTCGTGGTAGACGGGCTGCTCGTCGTAGTACATGCCGTAGAAGGTCGACTTGCCGGCCGGGGGAGTGGCGTAGCGGCCGGCCCAGCTGTTGGTCGCACCGCCCGCGATGGCACCCTCGTCGGACTGGAGCCAGCGGTAGAACTCCAGCTGCCGGGACAGCGAGGTGTTCCAGTCCGCCGCGCCCGTGGCCGACTTGGGCTTGAGGTCGGCGTAGGAGCTCAGCGCGTACGCGGCCATCGGGTTCTGGTAGCCGCCGTGCGCGTGGCTGGAGCCGATACGCCAGGCCCAGCCCGCCGAGGTGTCGGTCGCGCCGCCCCAGGCGTAGTACCAGGAGAGCAGGTACATCGAGGAGTTCTTGCCGCTGCCGGCCGGGCAGGCCGCCGGACCGACACAGTTGCCGATCTTCTTGAAGTACTTATCGTACATGGCGTAGCGCAGATAGTCGCCCATCTTCGCGGCCTTGCCCACGGTCGCGGAGACGTCGGAGCCCTTGCCCTGCTGCTTGGCCCAGATGTCGGCCCAGTAGGCGGCCTGCACGGCCCGCGCGTCGGCGTCCGGGGCGTTGGTGAACTTCCACTGCCTCGCGTAGGAGGAGTCACCGGTGAACAGGTCCAAGTACCCGTTCTTGCCACCGTACTTGAAGGCGTCGCAGGTAGGCTGCGGCACCGTCTCCCACACCGACTCCTGCGCACCGCGCTGGAAGGTGTTGATGTACGACGGTCCGGTGTCCGCAGGTCCGGCCTCGCACTTGCCGGGCGAGTTGCCGTAGCCGTAGACGTTGTCGACGTCCTGGAGCCAGTGCATGCCGTAGATGTCGTCCGTGCCGTACGCCGACTTCAGCTCACCGGCGATCGGGTCGGAGCCCACCGAGACCGAGGAGTCCAGCTTCGCCGGGTACTCGTTCGGGGTGTCCAGCTCGGGCGCGTAGGTGGCCGGCTTGGACGCGTTGTAGAAGGAGTTGGTCGGCTGGTCGGCGTGCGTGGGGATCATGTACTTCTCCATGATGTCCCAGGCACCGTTGAACTTGGACCAGTCGCCGGTCACCTTGCCGTACATCGCCTGGAGCCACAGGAGGTAGCTGTACGCCTCCGACGTGGTCTCGTGGCCGTGGTCCGGCGCCTCGACGATCAGTGTCTCGACCGAGTGGTAGGGGATGCCCTCGGGGGAGAAGTAGCCGTTCGCCGGGTTGGTGATCTTGCCGTCAGATCCAGGAAGCGGGCGTTGTACGTGCCCGTCGCCGCGATCTGGGTGACGTTCACCGAGGCCTTCGCGTGGCCGGTCGCCGTCGACTCGAAGGTGGCCGCACCCGTCCCGGAGGCGTTGCCGGTGATGGTGACCGTCTGCGCGGTGTTCCAGTTCGACGGCGTGAAGGTGAGCGAGGCGCCCCCGGTCACCGAAAGGCCGGAGTTGCCGCTCGTGCGGGCGGTAGTGACGGTCACGTCGGCCGAGGGCTGTGTCGACAGCTTCACGGTGTACGTGCCCGACTTGCCCTGCTGGACGGCGAGTTGGGTGGTCGAGGCGACGATCGCGGGACCCGAGGCGACCGTGATGCCGACCGGCGTCGACTCGGCGGACGCGCCCAGGCTGTCGTACGCCTTCGCGAGCAGAGAATGACTGCCCACGGTCAAATTTGAGGCCGAAAGAGAGTACGGCGAGGTCGTGTCCGTACCCAGCAGCGTGGTGTTGTCGTAGAACTCCACCTTGCTGATCGTCGCGTTGTCCGCGGCGGCGGCCGTCGCGGCGAGCGGGACCGCCGTGCCCTGGGTGTAGACCGCGCCCGCGGCCGGGCTGGTCAGCACCGTGATCGGCGGCTGGTGGGCGCCGGTGCAACTGGTGCCGTTGACCGCGAAGTTGGTCGGTGCGGCGTTGCTGCCGCTGTAGGTGAACTGCGCCCCGGTGGAGACGGCGGCGCCCGCGGCGATGGTCGCGTTGTAGCCGGCGTCCCGCACGCTGATGTTCTGGCCGGACTGGGACCAGGTGCCGTTCCAGCCGTTGCTCAGCTTCTGGTTGCCGGCGTAGCCGTACGTCAGGGTCCAGCCGTTGATGGCATCCGTGCCGCGGTTGGTGATCGTCAGGTCCGCGGTGAAGCCGGAGCCCCAGTCATTGGTCTTGTAGTCGACACTGCACTGAACGGCAGCTGCCTGTGCGGGAGTTGAAGACGCACTCAGCATCGCGAACGGCAGTGCCAGGGCCGCCACGACAGCGGTCCACAATCGCCGGACGGTCCGGCGTCTCCTGGTGGGGGGCATTGCTGGTTCCTCCTTGTGCGGCTCGGAGAAGTCAAGGCCTGAACCAGTGGGAGCGCTCCCATAGTGGGGACGAGGGTTCAAGGGGTCAAGGCTCTTGAAGAGTCGAAAAGATTCGACGAACGCGGTTGAGGGAAAGTCAACTGCCCCTCTGTTCTTTGCCGTCACTTGGCGCTAGCTTCGTTGACACCAGTGGGAGCGATTCCATCAGTCGACGCGTCCGTAACAACGCGCTGATCTGCAAGGAGTCGCTCATGCGACACCCCCCGCGTTCAGTACTCTCAGCCGTCGCCGGCGCGGCCGCCCTCATCGGGTCCGTGACGGTTCCGGCAGTCACGGCGTCCGGCGCCGCACCCCCCTGCTCGGTGGAGTACACCGTCACCAGCCAGTGGGACAGCGGCTTCCAGGGGGCCGTGAGAATCACCAACAACAGTGCCGCCATGAGCGGTTGGAGCCTCTCCTTCGGCTTCGCCGGCGGTCAGAAGCTCACCCAGGGCTGGAACGCGAAGTGGTCCCAGTCCGGTACGACGGTCACCGCGGTCAACGAGAGCTACAACGGCTCCCTGGCCACCGGGGCGAGCGTCAGCGCCGGGTTCACCGCGTCCTGGTCCGGGAGCAACGCCGTACCCACGTCGTTCAAGCTCAACGGCACGGCCTGCAACACGGATACCGAACCCACGCCCACGCCTACGCCTGAGCCGACGGACCCCGCCCAGGGCGCGCCCCCCGTTCTGCGCGTCCAGGGCAACAAGCTCGTGGACTCCGGCGGTGCCACCCGCCGGCTGCTCGGCGTCAACCGGTCCGGCGGCGAGTTCATGTGCGTCCAGGGGCGCGGCATCTTCGACGGACCGGTCGACGACGCCTCGGTGAAGGCGATCGCCGACTGGAAGGCCAACACGGTCCGTATTCCCCTCAACGAGGAGTGCTGGCTCGGTCTGTCCAACATCAACCCCGCCTACGCCGGGGCGAACTACATCAACGCCGTCAAGGACCTGGTCGCCAAGGTCAAGGCCCACGGCATGACACCCGTGGTCGAACTCCACTGGACCTACGGGCAGTACACCGGGAACTCCGCCGGCTGCTCCGACGTGCACGCCAGTTGCCAGAAGCCGATGCCCGACATGCAGTACACGCCCTCCTTCTGGGCGTCGGTGGCGGGCACCTTCAAGAACGACCGCAGCGTCGTCTTCGACCTGTTCAACGAGCCCTACCCGGACCGCGCCACCCCCACGACCACCCAGGCGTGGCAGTGCTGGCGGGACGGCGGCACCTGCCCCGGTATCCCGTACCAGGTCGCCGGTATGCAGGATCTCGTCGACAGCGTCCGGGGCACCGGCGCCACCAACCTGATCCTGGCCGGCGGGATCGCCTACTCGAACGACCTCAGCCAGTGGCTGACGTACAAACCGTCCGACCCGGCGGGCAATCTCGCCGCCGCCTGGCACGTGTACAACTTCAACACCTGCTCGAACGAGAGCTGCTGGAACTCCACGCTCGCCCCGGTGGCCGCGCAAGTGCCGCTCGTGGCGGGGGAGATCGGCGAGAACACCTGCTCCCACGGCTTCATCGACCAGGTCATGAAGTGGTTCGACGCCCGCGGCCTGTCGTATCTCGGCTGGACCTGGAACACCTGGGACTGCTCCTCCGGGCCCGCCCTGATCAGCGGCTACGACGGCACACCCACAGCGTTCGGCACCGGGCTGCGTGACCATCTGCGCGCCCTGAACGGATAGCACCCGCTCGACGCACAGCACCGCTCGACGCACAGCACCCGCTCGACGGACAACACCCGCGACCGAGAAGGAAACCCGCACTCATGAGTCGTACGAGAACAGCGCTCCTCGCTGCCCTGGCGCTGGTCGCCGGAGCCTCCGGGACCGCCCTCGCCGTGGTCCCCGGGGACGTCGGCATCGCCGCGATCCCCTGCAGCGTGGACTACAAGGTGCAGAACGACTGGGGCACCGGCTTCACCGCCAACGTGACGATCACCAACAACGGCGCCGCCAAGAGCAGTTGGGCGGTCAAGTGGTCGTACGCCGGAAACCAGAAGATCACCAGCGGCTGGAACGCGAAGGTCACCCAGAGCGGGACGGCCGTCACCGCCGCCAACGAGAGCTACAACGGCACGCTCGCCACCGGCGGTTCGACCAGCTTCGGCTTCCAGGGCACCTACAGCGGCACCAACGCCGTCCCGGCCACCTTCACCCTCGACGGTGTGACCTGCAACGTCGACGACGGTGGCGGCGGCCCGACGAACCCGCCGGACCCCGGCACCGGCAGCCGTGTCGACAACCCGTACTCCGGCGCCAAGGTCTATGTGAACCCGGAGTGGTCCGCCAATGCCGCCGCCGAGCCCGGCGGCAGCAGGATCGCCAACCAGCCCACCGGTGTGTGGCTGGACCGGGTCGCCGCGATCGCCGGCGCCGGCGGGAAGATGGGCCTGCGGGCGCACCTCGACGAGGCCCTGAGGCAGAAGGGCAGCGGCGAGCTCGCCGTCCAGCTGGTGATCTACGACCTGCCGGGTCGCGACTGTGCCGCGCTCGCCTCCAACGGTGAGTTCGGTCCGACGGACATCGACAAGTACAAGACGCAGTACATCGACCCGATCGCCGCGATCCTCGCCGATCCCAAGTACGCCTCGCTGCGGATCGTCACCACGGTCGAGCTCGACTCGCTGCCGAACCTCGTCACCAACGTCTCGCCCCGGAACACCGCCACCCCCAACTGCGACACGATGAAGACCAACGGCAACTACGTCAAGGGTGTCGGCTACGCGCTGAACAAGCTCGGTGACGTCCCCAACGTCTACAACTACGTGGACGCCGGGCACCACGGCTGGCTCGGCTGGGACGACAACTTCTCGGCGACCGTCCAGACGATCAAGCAGGCGGCGACCGCCGAGGGCGCCACGGTGAACGACGTCCACGGCTTCATCACCAACACCGCCAACTACAGCGCGTTGAAGGAGCCGTACTTCACCATCAACGACTCCGTGAACGGCACGTCCGTGCGCGAGTCGAAGTGGGTCGACTGGAACCGGTACGTCGACGAACTCTCCTATGCCCAGGCCTTCCGTCAGGAGGCCGTGAGCCAGGGCTTCCCCTCGGGCGTCGGCATGCTCATCGACACCTCCCGCAACGGCTGGGGCGGCAGCGCCAGGCCGACCGGTCCCGGCGCCAAGACCGACGTGAACACCTACGTCGACGGCGGCCGTGTCGACCGGCGCCTCAACACCGGCAACTGGTGCAACCAGTCCGGCGCCGGCCTCGGCGAGCGTCCGCAGGCCAGCCCGGCGGCCGGGATCGACGCGTACGTCTGGATCAAGCCGCCGGGTGAGTCCGACGGGGCGAGCAGTGCCATTCCGAACGACGAGGGCAAGGGCTTCGACCGGATGTGCGACCCGACGTACACCGGTAACCCGCGGAACAACAACCACATGTCGGGTGCGCTGCCCAACGCTCCGCTGTCGGGGCACTGGTTCTCGGCGCAGTTCCAGCAGTTGATGCAGAACGCGTACCCCGCGCTCTAGTTGAAACGGGGGCGGTGGTTTTTCGGCTGCGGGTCCGTTGTGGCTGATCGCGCAGTTCCCCGCGCCCCTCGAAGCAATACGCCGCCCGGGGTCTGGTCAGTTCTCTTGGGCCAGGCCCCGGCGGATGGCGAACTCCACCGCTGAGTAGTCGCCGTCGGTTCTGTGCAACTCGTACGGCACCGCCGGGAGTAGTGGTGGCTGGGCCATGAAGCGGGGGTTCGTGCCGTGGTGGGGCTGGGCCGCGTGGACCAGGAAGGGGTGGCAGAGGTAGACGTCGCCCGGGGTGCCGGTGGCGTGGGTGAGGGGGCGGTGTGCTGAGGCCTTGTCCACCTTCGGACCCAACTCCAGGAAGGACGCGCCCTGTTCGCCGTACGGCTCCAGGATCGGCGGTACGTCGAGATGGGAGCCCACCCTGATGCGGGTCGGGGCGTCGGCCTCGGTGACCTCGCTGAACAGGAACAGCATGAGCAGGGCTCGGTCCCTGGAGCGCAGGTTGGTGTGGTACATACCGGGCGGCGCGTCCTCGGGGAGGTAGCTGCCCTCGATGTGCCAGCCCGCGTCGTCCGGTTCCTCCGCGTGCGGAAACCGCAACGGGAAGGTGCCCAGTGAATAGCGGGGCTGCCAGCGGTTCTCGCCGACCAGGAGGTCGAACGCCTCGTGCAGGACGGGCGAGTTGGCCGCCGCCGCGAACGGCCCCTGGGCCATACCGGGCACCCAGACCACCGGATCCTTCCAGGAGGCCGGATCCTCACGGTCGTAGCCCGTCTCCCGCCACAGCAGCGACGCGCAGTGCTGGGCGACGCGGGGCGGGAAAGCGCCCTCGACCTTCACGAATCCGTCTTCGAGGAAGCGCTCCACCAGTTCGTCGTCCATGCGGGTCATGGTGGTGGATGTGCCGCACCGGCGCATCCCCTTTTTCTTTGCGTCCGCTTTGCCGTTGTTTTTGCCGTCCCGGCAACGTCACTGGCCTCTTCGCGGTGCGTCGGCGCACGCTGGTCGCATCCCGAGGAGAGGCTGACCCCATGGCGCACAACCACAACCACAACCACACCCACGATCACGATCACGCCGACATCGACTGGTCCAGGATGGCCGAGCATCTGGAGACCCAGGCGGAACTGTTCACGCCGATGTACGAGCGGGCCCTGGCGTGGCTCGGGCACAAACAGACCGAGCCGGGGCTGATCGTCGACGCGGGGAGCGGGCCCGGGGTGCTCTCCTGTCTGCTCGCCGAGGCGTTCCCAGGGGCTCGGGTCGTCGCCGTCGACGGGGCCGAGCCCTTGCTGGAGCGGGCCCAGGACCGGGCCGCGCGGCTCGGTCTCGCCGACCGCTTCGGCACCCTCGCCGGTGAACTGCCCGGGATCCTCGACGACTTGGACTACCCCGCCGACCTGATCTGGGCCAGCCGGAGCCTGCACCACCTGGGGGACCAGCGGGCCGGGATCGCCGCGTTCGCCTCGCGGCTGGTGCGCGGGGGCACACTGGCGTTGATGGAGGGCGGACTGCCGGCCCGCTTCCTGCCCCGGGACATCGGGATCGGGCGCCCGGGGCTCCAGGCGCGGCTCGACGCGCTGGAGGAGGAGTGGTTCGCCGAGATGCGGGCGGGGCTCGCCGACTCCGTCGCCGAGGTCGAGGACTGGCCGGCGCTGATGGCCTCCGCGGGGCTTCGGCACACGGGTACGCGGAGTTTCCTGCTGGATCTTCCGGCGCCGACGACGGACCGGGCCCGGGCCTACATCGCCGCGTCGTTGGGGCGGTTGCGGGAGGTGTTCGGCGAGCAGTTGGCGTCCGAGGACCGGGAGACCCTTGACCGGCTGCTCGATCCCGAGGACGCGGCGAGTGTGCATCGGCGGGGGGATGTGTTCGTGCTGGCGGTGCACACGGTGCATACCGCTGTGCGGACCGGGTGAGTCGCCGCCCAAGGGGGTGCCGGGGCGGGATTCAGGGCGGCTGCGGGTGGGTTGTGGCTGGTCGCGCCCGCGCGGCGGAGCCGCACATTTGAACAGCCCCGCGCCCCTACGGGGCGCGGATGTACTCGGTGATCAGTCCTGCGGACCCCATCCGGCCGACCGGACCCTCCCGTCGGCATCGCCCGACTACCGCCGTCCCTGCGGTACTTGACTTCGAGAACGCTCCAACTGATGTACTCCCCGTCATCCACGAGAGCTCAGCGGAACACAGGGGGAAACCATGTCCGACGCACCGGTCGCACTCATCACCGGCGGCGGCAGCGGGATCGGCGCCGCGGTCGCACGCCAACTGCTCGACGCGGGCCACCGGGTGGCCGTCACCGGCCGCGGTGAGCCGCGGCTGCGGGCCCTCGCCGCGGAACTCGGTGATCCGGACGGCCTGTTGACCTTCGTCGGCAACGCCGCCGAGTACGGGGACGTCCAGGCCGCCGTCGCCGGCACGCTCAAGGAGTTCGGGCGGCTGGACACCGTGATCGCCAACGCGGGCTTCGCCACGCACGACACCGTGGCCGCGGGCGACCCGGCCGGCTGGGGCGAGATGGTGCTCACCAACGTCCTCGGCCCCGCGCTCCTCATCCGCGCCTCCATCGACGCGCTCAAGGAGACCCGCGGCCGGATCGTGCTGATCGGCAGCGTCGCCGGGTTCATCCACGGGCCCGGCAACATCTACGGGGCCACGAAGTGGGCGGTGACCGGGCTCGCCGAGAACGCCCGCCGTGAGGTCACCGAGTTCGGCGTCGGCGTCACCCTGGTCGCCCCCGGCCGGACGGAGACGCCGTTCTGGGACAGCTACGGCAGCCTGCCGCCCGGCCACCTGCTCACCGCCGAGCAGATCGCCGACTCGGTGGTGTGGGCCGTACGGCAGCCGGAGGGCGTCGACGTCAACACGGTCGTCGTACGGCCGATCGGGCAGCCCGTCTGACGGTCCGCCGACCGGGCGGAAGCCCCCGCGGCAGGTGCCGCAC
>NZ_JBHUXV010000137.1:0-8870 GCF_042669125.1 Streptomyces sp. NPDC057253
CCCCGGAACCTGATGGTTCCGGGGCCCTGCCCTTTGTCGCTCGGTCAGCGCAGTTCCTTCGGCAGCGTGCGCTCGCTGTCCACCTTCTCCGTGCGGACCAGCTCCCCCCACACCACGTACCGGTAGCGCGAGGTGTACACCGGCGTGCAGGTGGTCAGCGTGATGTAGTGGCCGGCCTTCTTCCTGCCGGACTCCTTGGGGATCTGGCCGAGGACCTTGACGTTGTACTTCGAGGTCTCGGACAGGACCGCGTAGACCTTGTAGACGTACCACTCGTCCTTGGTCTCGAAGACGATCGGGTCGCCCGTCTTGAGCTTGTCGATGTTGTGGAACTTCGCCCCGTGGCCGTCGCGGTGCGCGGCGAGGGAGAAGTTGCCGGTCTTGCCGCTGGTGGGGAGCGTGGCCTTGACGGGGTCGGTGTAGTAGCCGGCCACCCCGTCGTTGAGGATCTTCGCCGAGGTGCCCTTCTCGACCAGGACCTCGCCGTTCTTCATCGCCGGCACATGCAGGAAGCCGATGCCGTTCTTGGTGTCCAGCGCCCCCGGGCCGGTGTCCCGGCCCTCCATCCAGCTGTCCCGCACCTTGTCGGCCTGTTTGTCGGCCTGCCGGTCGGCGACGACGTTCGTCCACCACAGTGAGTAGGCGACGAACAGACCGAGCACCAGGCCCGCCGTGATGAGGAGTTCACCGAAGACGCTCACCGCCATGGCGATCCGCCCGGTGCCACGGCGGCGCGGAGCGGACGTGCCGGAGTGCTGCTCTTGCTGCTCTGTGGTCGCTGCCACTGGTCATCTGCCCTTACTGGACTAGCGCATCCGGCTTGCCCTTGCTGCGCGGCCGTTCCTCGACCATCTTGCCCCAGACGATCAACCGGTACTTGCTGGTGAACTCCGGCGTGCACGTGGTGAGGGTGATGTACCGGCCGGCCGTGGTGAAGCCGGACCCCTTCGGGATGGGGTCGATCACGCTCGTGTTGCTCGGAGAGGTCACCGGCAGCGTCGAGGTCATCTTGTAGACGTAGTACTCGTCCTGCGTCTCCACGATGATCGCGTCGCCCGGGCTGAGCTTGTTGATGTAACGGAAGGGCTCGCCATGGGTGTTGCGGTGCCCGGCGAGCGCGAAGTTCCCGGTCTTCGCGTCGGGCATCGCCGTCTTCAGCGCGCCCTCGCCGTAGTGCCCGACCATGCCCTTGTCGAGGACCTTCTTGTTGCTGACGCCCTCCGCGATCGGCACGACCACGTCCAGCTTGGGAATGTGCAGCAGCGCGAAGCCCTGCCCCGGCTCGAAGGTGCCCGGCGCGCCCTTGCCGCTCGCCCAGTCGTCCTGGAGGCTGCTCGCCTCCTTGTCCGCCGCCGCGTGCGCCCGGACATTGGTCCACCACAGCTGGTAGCTGACGAACAGCAGCATCAGCACACCGGTGGTGATGAACACCTCACCGATCGCCCGGCTCGCGACGACCGCCGCGCCCGGTTTGCGCGCCTTCGCCTGCCGACGGGCCTCCATCCGCGAGAGCGGCTTCCCGTCCGGTGGCTCCTGCTCCGACGGCGACTCGGGGGCCACGGCGCCACCATGACGCCCATGACGGCCCTTGGCGGCCTTTCTGCGGGCCGCACGGCCGCCCTGTGGGGATCCAGTGGTGGATGTGACGGAAGAGGCCGCAGAGGCGGATATGGAGGGCGGCGGCGGATCCGGTATCCGCAGAGCCACCGTCTCGTCGTCGGCGGGCGGCACATACGGCGTGGACGCCCCACCGGAAGGCGCCCCGTCATAGGAACCACCCCCGTAGGCGTCAGCGCCGTAGGACTCGTACGACGCGTCGCCGTACAAGTCCTCGCGCTCGGGGCGCAGCGCCGTCACGCCGTGGCCCTGCCCACCACCGGGGCGAGCCCCGCCGACCTCGCCACCGCGTCCTGGTCGCCGCACTCCACCAGCCAGTTGGCCAGCATCAGGTGCCCGTGCTCGGTCAGCACCGACTCGGGGTGGAACTGCACGCCCTCGACCGGGAGTTCACGGTGCCTCAGCCCCATGACGATCCCGTCGTGGGTCCGCGCGGTGACCTCCAGCTCCGCCGGCACGGTCGCCGGCTCGGCCGCCAGGGAGTGGTACCGGGTCGCCGTGAAGGGCGTCGGCAGTCCGGCGAAGACCCCGCGCCCCTCGTGCTCGACCAGGGACGTCTTGCCGTGCAGCAGCTCCGGCGCGCGGTCCACGACCCCGCCGTACGCCACCTGCATCGACTGCATGCCGAGACAGACACCGAAGACGGGCACCCCGGTGGCCGCGCAGTGCCGCACCATCTCGATGCAGACGCCGGCCTCCTCGGGCGTCCCGGGGCCCGGCGACAGCAGCACCCCGTCGAAGCCGTCCTGGGCGTGTGCCGTCGACACCTCGTCGTTGCGCAGCACCTCGCACTCGGCGCCCAGCTGGTACAGGTACTGGACCAGGTTGAAGACGAAGCTGTCGTAGTTGTCGACGACGAGAATGCGCGCGCTCACTGGTTGTCCACCGTCACATCGTTGAAGGGCAGCAGCGGTTCGGCCCACGGGAAGACGTACTGGAACAGGACATAGACCACAGCAACGACCAGCACGAGTGAGAGCAGCGCCTTCACCCATGCGTTACCCGGCAGATGCCGCCAGATCCAGCCGTACATGCCGTCCCTTCCGTCGCACCACGGCACCACACTCACGCCGTACCGCACCAGACTAACGGCGCAGGGCAACAGGCTTGCCGTCCTCCACAGGCTGTGTGGAGTCCAGATGAGCCCAGACGATCAGCCGGTGGCTGTGTCCCCACTCCGGATCGCACGTGGTCAGCGTGAGATAGCGGCCGGGCCGCGTGTACCCCGAAGTACGTGGCACAGGATCGATCACCTCAATGTCCGTGGGAACGGTTTTGTAAGGCCCTTTGTCGATCCGATACGTGAACCACGTCGTCCCGTCCGTCAGCACGACCGCGTCCCCCCGCCGCAGCTTCGGAAAGTCCTTGAACGGATCGCCGTACGTGCGCCGATGCCCCGCGACCGAGAAGTTGCCCTCCTGCCCGAGCCGCGCGGTGTTCGCGTAATGCCCGAGCCCCTTCTTCAGGGTGCCGACCTCGGTGCCCTCCAGCACGGGCTTGTTCCACGTGAAACCAAGCCGCGGGATGTACATGATCGCGAAGGGCTTCCCCTTCCGGTACGGCGCCGGCTCGGCCGGAGCCGCGGACGCACCGGCCGTCTCCTGCGGCTGCTGCCGCACACTCCCCTTGGACCACTGGTTCTGCAACTGGTCGATCTGGTCGTCCATGACGGTGTCGGCCTTCACACCGGTCCAGAACAGCACATAGACGACGAACAACACGATCAGGGCGCCGGCCGTGATGCACAGCTCGCTGACGGTCCTGACGACGACTCGCACCGGCGGCTCCCCCGGGACCTACTCCACTGGCTTGGCGTACTGCAGATCCACTGTGCCCGAGTAGCCGGGAAGAGTCACCGTGCCGTCGTCGGCGACATTCCAGCCGAGGCCGTAGACGTTGACGTAGACCATGTAGTTCTGGATCGCCTTGGAATCCGCGAGCGCCTGCTTCAGCTTCCCGGGATCACCCACCGCCTGGATCTTGTACGGCGGTGAGTACACCCGGCCCTGAAGGATCAGGGTGTTGCCGACACAGCGCACCGCGCTGGTGGAGATCAGCCGCTGGTCCATGACCTTGATCCCCTTGGCGCCGCCCTTCCACAGGGCGTTGACCACTGCCTGGAGGTCCTGCTGGTGGATGACCAGGTAGTCGGGCTGCGGCTCGGGATAGCCGGGGAGCTTGGCAGTGGCGTTCGGCGGGGCGTCGTCGAGCGTGACCGTGACCGCCTTGCCCTTGATCCGCTGGGTCCCCGCCCGGTCCTCCAGAGCCGCGAGCTTGTCGTCCTCGGCCTTGGTGCTGCCGTCGTCCCGCTCGGCCAGCGACTCCACGTCCCGGCGCAGCGAACCGTTGGCCTCGTCGAGCTGGCCGTTCTTGTGACTGCGCTCCTGGATGAGGTCCGAGAGCTTCAGCAGAGAGGCGTCCGTACGGATGTCCGTGCCCTTGGCCGTGTTGAAGCTCGTGAAGAAGATGAGGCCCGCGAGGGCGAAGACGCCCACCGTGAGCACTCTCACCGGCCGGAAACCCCGACCCCGGGCAGGGCTGGATCCGGACTGGGGGGAGTCGGCAGAATTGCTCAACGTACCCTTATCTCCTTCGGCGCCGCGGAAGCACTACGCTAACGGACGCCCGGGGGAGCGCTCAGTGTCCCCTTGTACGCTGCCCGGAGCCCGACCAGTTACCTGCGCGGCCACGCAGCGCATCGACAGGAGAGACCCTCGTGCCGAAGTCACGTATCCGCAAGAAGGCCGACTACACGCCGCCCCCGGCGAAGCAGGCGACCGCCATCAAGCTGAACAGCCGCGCCTGGGTCGCCCCCGTGATGCTGGCCATGTTCCTCATCGGGCTTGCCTGGATCGTCGTCTTCTATGTGACCGACGGCTCGCTGCCCATCGACGCTCTGGACAACTGGAACATCGTGGTGGGCTTCGGTTTCATCGCCGCCGGATTCGCCGTCTCGACCCAGTGGAAGTAGCTCTGCCCAGGGGTATCCGCTGAGTTATCCACAGCCTGAGCGATTTCCACAGCCGAGCTGGGGAAAAGACGACGATCTGTGGATAACCCATCGAGCGTTGACGCCGGTACGACCATCGCACCAGCTGCCGCAAGCTTGTTCGCCCCCTGCCTGACCTGCCGAAACACGGGTCGATGACAGGGGGCACAGCTGTTCCCGCACGCTATGCACAAGATCCGCCACTCACTGTGGACAACGGCCGCTCAGAGGGGCTGACGGGTTCCCTCAAGTCAGCTGGGCAGTCCTGATGACTGTCATGATCACGACGACCAGCAGGACCAGCGCACAGGTGCCGTACTGCACCAGCGCCCGCCGCTCACGCGGGGCGTGCACCATGCCGTAGCCCGTGATGAGCCCGGCGACGAGGCCGCCGATGTGGGCCTGCCAGGAGATGCTGCTCCAGCCGAAGGTGAAGATCAGGTTGATCACCAGGAGCGCGATGATCGGCCGCAGGTCGTAGTTGAGCCGCCGCATCAGGACCGCGGTCGCGCCGAAGAGACCGAAGATGGCACCGGAGGCGCCGAGTGTCTGGGTGCCCGGCGCGGCCAGCAGATAGGCCAGGGCGCTTCCGGCGAGACCGGAGACGAAGTAGACCGCGAGGTAGCGGGCGCGTCCCAGGGCGGCTTCGAGGGGGCCGCCGAGCCACCACAGGCTCAGCATGTTGAAGGCGATGTGCCAGATCTCCTGGTGCGCGAACATCGAGGTCACCAGGCGGTAGTACTGCCCGTCCGCGACTCCCTCGGTGGGCGCGAACGGCGCCGGCGGCCAGGCCGCGATGAGACTGAGGTCCGCCGCCAGGGACTCGTTGGCCTGGATGGCGATGAACACCGCGAGGTTGATCCCGATCAGGATCTTCGTGAACAGCCGGGGATCGGCGGTGACGCTGCCACCGGCGAGGGTGCGGGGCCTGGCCGCGGCCGGAGCGGGTCCGCTGCCGCCTCCGTCCCGCACGCAGTCGGGGCACTGGAAGCCGACGGAGGCGCTGACCATGCACTCGGGGCAGATGGGGCGCTCGCAGCGGGTGCAGCGGATGCCGGTCTCCCGGTCCGGGTGCCGGTAACAGCCGGGCAGGCTGTGCGCCTGCGGTGAACTGCCCGCCTCCTGGTTCATGACATCCCCTAAGTCGCCCTGAGTCGTCGTGGCACGTGCGCCGCCCCGCTCATCCTTACGGTTGAGCGGGGCTTTTGGTTCCCTGTGCGCGGGTGCTCAAGTGACCTCAGCGGGTCTCGACGACGACCGACTCGATGACGACGTCGTTGACCGGACGGTCGTTGGGGCGGCTGGTCTTGACGCCGGCGATGGCGTCGACGACCTTCTGGCTGGCCGGGTCCGTGACCTCGCCGAAGATGGTGTGCTTGCGGTTCAGCCAGGCCGTCGGGGAGACGGTGATGAAGAACTGGGAGCCGTTGGTGCCCGGGCCGGCGTTGGCCATGGCGAGCAGGTAGGGCTTGTTGAAGCCGAGGTCGGGGTGGAACTCGTCCTCGAACTCGTAGCCGGGGCCGCCGATGCCGGTGCCCAGCGGGTCGCCGCCCTGGATCATGAAGCCGCTGATGACACGGTGGAAGATCGTGCCGTCGTAGAGGCGCTTGGTGGACTTCTCACCGGTGCCGGGGTGCGTCCACTCGCGCTCGCCCTGGGCGAGTTCGACGAAGTTCTTGACGGTCTTCGGGGCGTGGTTCGGCAGGAGCCGGACTTCGATGTCGCCGTGGTTCGTCTTGAGGGTGGCGTAAAGCTGCTCGGCCACGATCTGCCTTCCGTTGTCTTCCTGTGCCCCACCGATCCTCGCACGGATCCGGCCGAGGAGGGCCCGGGCAGGGGCGCGGGACGGCGATCCGTGGCATTGTCGTCGACAAGCTCCTGTTGCCACGTATTCATCCGCTATTGATCCGGATGCCCGCCCTCAGGTGCCGGCCTGTGATCCGGCAGGCATGATCCGTAAAAGGGTGGAAAGTCGAATTACCGTACGCCACCGAGGAGGAGGATCCCGTGACCCGCATCGACAGCGTGCGCGCCGCGACCGGCTCGGCGAAGGACAGCGTGCTGCACGCCGCGGAAGTGGTGGCGCCCTACGCCGACACGGCCAAGGACAAGGCTTCGCAGTACGCGACCGAGGCGCGTGTACGACTCGCGCCGAAGGTCTCCCAGGCCGCCGAGCAGGCTCGTGTCCAGTACGGCGCCCATGTCGCGCCACGTCTGGAGCAGGCCCGTACGCATGTTCCGCCGAAGGTCGACCAGGCCGCCCACGAGGCAGCCGTACGCACCCGCAAGGCGGCCCGTCAGGCCGCCGACTACTCCCGTCCCAGGATCGAGCAGGCCGTCGCCGCGGCCGGCCCGGTCGCCGGTGAGGCCACGGCCCGGAGCGTGGCCGCGCTGGCCGCGCTGCGCGGCCAGGTCTCGCCCAAGGAGGTCCAGAAGCTGGTCCGCAAGCACGAGCGGCGGGCTCGCGCAGGACGGCTCGCGAAGGCGCTGGCGGTCGCCGGCCTGGTGGTGGGGGGCGCTTTCGCCGCATGGAAGTGGTGGGACAAGCAGGCCAATCCCGACTGGCTGGTCGAGCCCCCCGCCGCGACCGAGGTTCCCGAGTCGGGCCGGCTGACGTCCGTGGACGGCACCGGTCAGTCCGACCTGGACCCGGAGGTCCAGGCGAAGGAGGCCGAGGAAGACGCCGCAAGGCACGACGAAGGGCGCTGACGCCGTTCTCACGGCGTGTACCAGTGGTGGGGCGGAGAGTCTTCCGCCCCACTGCCATGTTCACCCGACGGGGTGGCCGGGCCGGTGCGGCGGCGCTCGCGTGCGTCACAGTCACGGGGACCCGCCTTCCGACCGCCTCGTGGCGGTCTCCCGACCGGATGGACCGCCGCCGACATGAAGCCCTCGCGCCAGGGGCTGCTCGCCCTGGCCGCCGTACTGCTGCTCCTGGCCTCGGCCTGTACCGCGCGCACCCCCGCCCCGGAGCCGGCCGGCCCCTCCGCCTACGGGGCGTACGTCGGCTACGAGCCCTCCGACACGGCCCGTCTGGCGGCGTTCGGCACCTGGCTGGGCGGGGCGGCGCCCCGGGTGGGGCACGTGTATCTGCCCGGCGACCGCTGGAGCAACATCGAGGGCGCTCCGGGCTATCTGGAGTCCTGGGCGGCCTGGCGCCGGGCCGACGCAGGGCGGATGTTCGTCCTGAACGTGCCGATGCTGGAACGCACCGAGGCGCACCTGCCCGACAGCGCGGTCCTGGCGGAACTGCGGCGCGGGGCGAGTGGCGCCTACGACGGCCATTTCCGTGCCCTGGCCCGCCGGCTGACAGCGCTGGGCGTCCCGGACACGGTCGTCGTGCTGGGCTGGGAGATGAACGGCACCACCTACACCCACCGCTGCGCCCCGGACCCGGCCGCCTGGAAGGCGTACTGGGCGAGGATCGTGCGCGCGATGCGTTCGGTGCCCGGTCAGCGCTTCCGCTTCGAGTTCACGCCCACCCGGGGCCGCGACGCGATCCCGTGGCCGCGCTGCTATCCGGGCGACGAGGTCGTCGACATCATCGGCATGGACGCCTACGACGCCCCGCGCGGCCTGAGCTTCACCGGCCAGCTCGAGGAGCCGTACGGCCTGCGCGCCCACGTCCGCTTCGCCCGCGCCCACGGCAAGCCCTTCTCGTACCAGGAGTGGGGCCTGTACGAGAACGGCGACAACCCGGCGTACATGCGCGCCATGCTGACCTGGTTCGCCGAGCAGCGCCCTTTGTACCAGTCGATCAGCGACTACTGCCCGCACGGCGTGTGGGGCTGCCGCTCCCATCCGAAGTCGGCGGCGGTGTACCGGGCGCTGATGGGCGCCGACGGACCGTAGGGCAAACCGGCTTCCCCGCTCACACGAAAAACCCCTCCGCCCCGCGTTTCCGCAGGTCGGAGGGGTTCTTGGTTGTGGAGCCTAGGGGAGTCGAACCCCTGACATCTGCCATGCAAAGACAGCGCTCTACCAACTGAGCTAAGGCCCCGGGATGAGGGACGTCCGCCGGAAGGACCGCTTACCGGTGGCCGCCGCGACCAGAGTACCGGGTCATCCCCGGTATTCCGCAAAAAGATTGGGGGTCCCCGCGAACGACCACTCTCCGTAAGATGCTCGGCGTGGGTGGGGGGGGGCGAGCCCGGGTGTTTTTGGTTGCGGTGGGGGGGGGGTAACAGGACCCGCCCCAAAAGAACGCGACCCCAAAGGGGGGGGACAGAGAGGGTACAGGTTATGGGTGGGGCAGGGGGGGGGC
>NZ_JBHUXV010000137.1:8880-22268 GCF_042669125.1 Streptomyces sp. NPDC057253
CCCCTGGAGCGGCTTCCGACCGGAACGCGCACGCACCGGTGGGTGCCGCAGACAAGAGTACCGGGTCGCCCCCCGTATCTCACAAATGATTGGGGGTCCCCGGAAACGACCACGCTCCGTAAGATGCTCGGCGTGGTTCGCTGGAGCGAACTGCGGTTTTTGGGGAAGCGATGGGGAGACGCACATGGACGCCGCACAACAGGAAGCGACCGCAAGAGCGCGGGAACTTCAGCGGAACTGGTACGGGGAGCCGCTGGGGGCGCTCTTCCGTAAGCTCATAGACGACCTCGGCCTCAACCAGGCTCGTCTCGCGGGGGTACTGGGACTGTCCGCGCCGATGCTGTCCCAGCTGATGAGCGGTCAGCGGGCGAAGATCGGCAATCCCGCCGTGGTCCAGCGGGTGCAGTTGCTCCAGGACCTGGCCAGGCAGGTCGCCGACGGCAGCGTGAGCGCGGCCGAGGCGACCGAGCGGATGGACGAGATCAAGAAGTCGCAGGGGGGCTCGGTGCTCAGCAACGCCACGACCACGACCAGCAGTTCGGGTGCGCCGACGGTCAAGCGGGTCGTCCGCGAGATCCAGTCGCTGCTGCGCTCGGTGGCCGCCGCCGGAGACATCATCGACGCGGCCGACACCCTCGCCCCGACCCACCCGGAACTGGCAGAGTTCCTCCGGGTCTACGGCGCCGGCCGCACCTCCGACGCCGTCACGCACTACCAGTCCCACCAGAACTGAGCCGCCCGCCCGGCCGCCGAAGGGGGTTCGGCAGCCGGGCCGGGGGCCGTGCGAGGTGCCGTGCGAGGTGTCGTGCGGGCGCCTCTGAGGAGCGCGAGGGGGTCGCGCTTCTCGCCGACGGGTGACACACGGGGGTGTGTCGGCCGCCGAGGAGACGAGGAACACGGGGTCGTATCTCTCATCCGGGAGGCCACGAGGGGTCGTATCGCTCATCCAGGGGGAAGCAAGGGGGGTAACCGCAGGGGGAGGAGCGACGCGCAGTCATGGGTGAGGTGTTCGCCGGCCGGTACGAACTGGCCGACCCGATCGGACGCGGAGGCGTCGGCGCAGTCTGGCGTGCCTGGGACCACCGGCGCCGCCGCTATGTGGCCGCGAAGGTCCTGCTGCAGAGCGACGCGCACTCCCTGCTGCGCTTCGTCCGCGAACAGGCTCTGCGGATCGACCACCCCCATGTCCTCGCGCCGGCCAGCTGGGCCGCCGACGACGACAAGGTCCTGTTCACCATGGACCTGGTCTCCGGCGGCTCGCTGGTCCACCTGATCGGGGACTACGGGCCCCTGCCCCCCGCGTTCGTCTGCACCCTGCTCGACCAACTCCTCGCGGGGCTCGCCGCGGTGCACGCGGAAGGCGTCGTCCACCGTGACATCAAGCCCGCCAACATCCTGCTCGAGGCGACCGGCACCGGGCGCCCCCGGCTGCGCCTGTCCGACTTCGGCATCGCGATGCGGCTGGGCGAACCGCGGCTGACCGAGACCAACCTCGTCGTGGGCACGCCCGGCTATCTCGCCCCCGAGCAGATGATGGGCGCGGAACCGGACTTCCCCGCCGACCTGTTCGCCGTCGGCCTGGTCGCGCTGTACCTCCTCGAGGGCGCCAAGCCCGACGCCAAGGCACTCATCCAGTACTTCGCCGCCCACGGCACCCCAGCCGCGCCCCAGAGCGTCCCCGAGCCGCTCTGGCAGGTCGTGGCCTCCCTCCTCCAACCAGACCCCCAGGCCCGCTTCCGCACCGCCACAGGGGCCCGCAAAGCCCTTGCCGCCGCCCGAGAACTCCTCCCGGAGCCCGGCCCCGAAGACGAGTCGATAGAAATCTTCGACCAACTCGGCCCCCTGCCCCCGGGCTTCGCCCCCCAGGGCCCCCTGAAACGAGCACCGGGCCTGGACCCGAGCAGGACGCGCAACGCAGAGACCGGGACGGGGGGTGCGGTGCGGCTCCGGGCGGGAGAGGGGGGCGCTGGGTCGGCGGAGGGTGGAGCGCGGTTCTGGGGGAGTGACGGGGGGTCCGTCGGCGGCGGGGGGTCGGTTGGCGGCGGGGGGTCGGTCGGCGGTATGGGGTCGGCCGGCGGGGCCGCACCTGCGAGCGGGGGACAGGTCGAGAATTGGGCGACGCCTGGCGACGGGGCGTATCACCAAGGCGAGGGGCCCTCCGGGGGCGCGGGGGTGCACTGGAGCGAGGGACCGCCTGAGAGCGGGTCGCCGTCCGGCGGTGACTGGCCCTCTGGGGGTGGGGTGTCCTCCTCGGCTGAGGGGGCGCGCGGGAGCGGGGGGCTGTCCGAGAACTGGTCGCCGCCCGGCAGTGAGTCGCCCTCCGGCAGCGACTGGCCCTCCCGGGATGGGAGGCCCTCCATGGCTGAGGGGGCGCGCGGGAGCCGAGGGCTGTCCCAAAACCGGCCGTCGTCCGAGGGTGCGGGGGGACTCGGGAACGACGGGCCGCACGAGGGCTGGGCGCCGCCCGAAAGCGGAGTGCCGTTCGGCAGCGGGGCGCCTTCGCAGGGCGAGGGCATTCCCGGGGCCGGCGCACATCCCCATAGCTGGTCGGCGTCCGGAGGCAGGGCGCCTTCCGGGGACGGGCGAGCGAACGGAGCATCTTCCGGGGGTGTTGGAGGAAGTGGGCAAGGGGGCGCTTCCTGGCCCGGCTACGGTGCCGGTGCTGAGCCTGGTGCGGTCGATGGGGCGGCTTCCTCGCCCAGCCACCCGAACGGGGCGGCTTCCCGGCCCGGGGAGCCGGACGGGGCGTCCTCCTGGTTCGGCGAGGGCAACGGCGGGTCCTCGCAGCCTCGTGGAGCGGCCGGCGATGCCCCCTCGTGGCACGGCGGCGGAGTTGGGTCCGGTCCCTTCCCACCTGGTGGGCCGGGTGGGGCCGCGTCCCAGTCCGAAGCGAGAGGCGGCACGCCCTGGCCTGGAGGGGAACGAGCGAACCCTGGGCCCTGGCCCGAGCAAGCCACCCCAACGGCCCCACCACCCCCTCCAGCTGCCGCGCCCTCCACACCAGGCACCAACACCCCCGCCGCCCCTCCGAGCAGCGGCGTGGAAGCCGGTCACCCCGGTACAGGCTCCGACACCTACTGGTCCCCCCACCACACCCCACCCCCTCCCGCAGAGCCGCCCTCGATGTCGGAACCCGGCAACTTCCAGGAACACCGACACCAACCCCGCCCACAGGCGCAGGCGCACCCCGCCTACGTCTCCCCGCACGACCCGACACCCCCCACTCACGTCCTGCCCTCCCCCCACCCTCACGCCCCACGTTTCCCCCCGCACCAGCCCCGCGCCGATGCCTCTACTGCTTCGTACACCGCTCAGTCCCCACAGGTTCCGCCTCCCGCTCGGCCAATTCGCCGAGCACGCCGCAGCGGCCCACCCGCCAAGGCGGCGATCCCCCTCCTGCTCCTGGCCCTGGCCTGCTACGCAGTCGGTTTCTGGGCCCTCACCCAGATCTGAGAACGACCGCCCCTGATCCACCCACAAGCCAAAAAAAGCGCGCCCACCCCGGACGCGCTCCACAAACCCCTCAAGTGCGAAGAACCGCACCGCCCCCACCCCCAGCCTCCGCCCGGGGGGACCACCCGCCCTACACCCCCGCAGCCCCCCGCCGCCCCACCACAACCCACACCCCGAGAACCACCAACACCAGGGTCCCCGCCCCGATCCCCCCGAAGGCCACCACCTTCATCCCGGCGCCCCCGCCACCCCCGGCGTCCCCGCCCCCACCGCCCACAGCCGCCCCATCCCCCGACGACGGGCCAAGCCCACCAAGCCCCACCTGGAAAAGCGCCGCCGGCTCGGACTCCCCCGCATAGCCCGGCCCGCCCCCGGCCTCCCCCTTCACCCGCACCCTCAACGTCAGCCCAAGCGGCCCGTCACCGAACTCCTCGCCGACCCGCGCAGCGAGATGCACGACGAGGTAGTACGCCCCCGCGAACCGCATCCCGCTCACCCGCCCGGAGAGGGAGTACCGGTTGTCGTACCCCACCGGCGGCACCGCGGCGAGCGCACCGGACCTCTGGCTGCCGCTGTAACTGATGCTGGTGTCGTCGACGAGGCCGCGCACGGGGTTGTACAGCGCCAGATTCACAGCCCCCGGCACCAGGCCGTTCCCGCCCGCTCCGCCGGAGCTGTCACCGCTGAGCTCGGCGGTGGCGTACACCTGCTGCCCCCAGCCGACCGGCACCTCGTAGAACAGCGTCTGTCCGGGCCGTACGTCTTCCCGCCAGACCCCCTGCTCCAGCGCGGTCGCCGAACCGAAGCCCCCACCACCCCGCACCCGCACGGCCCCGCCGCCGGGAGGCGAGGGCGTGGCGGAGTCCCAGGACTCGGGCGCGCTGCTCGCCCCGGCCTGCCGCAGCCGCGGTTCCAGGACCGGCGCCAGCTCCAGGTCCCAGTCGCCCGGCACGGACTCGGTGCGCAGCACCCGCTCGACGGCGACGTAGTACGTCCCGGCGCCCCGGCACAGCGACCGTTTCGACGGGAGCGCCCGCGCGCCCCACGCGGTGAGGGGGCGCGGGCTGCGGCCGGCGCCGATGGTGGCGGTGTCCGGCGCGGAGCAGGCACGGCCGTCGGCGTCCTGCACGGTCACCCTGACGCCTTCCGTGGCGGTGACCGGGGCGTCGGACGGGGGAACGGCGGTACCGGCCACGTACACGGTCGACGTGCCGTCGAGATCGAGGCGGTAGTAGACCTTGCCCTCGCTCGGGAGCGAACTCCGGTACGTCGTGCCGGGTTCGAGAAGTTCGGCGTCCGCGGTGCTCACCGTGCCCGTGACCGACGGGGCGCCTGCGGCGAAGGCGTACGAGGAGGCCGTAGCGGAGGAAGAAGGCGAGGGGGACTGGGCGGGGGAGCCGGAGGCGGCGAGGACCGAAGCCCCGGACGCACCGGCCACGGCACCCAGCACCGCTCCCACGACGGCCACCCGCCACCACGCCGTACGCCGCCCCATCCCGCGCCACCCCTCCGTACCCGCGCCCGAGCTCAGATGACCCGCCCAGCGATCGCCCATACGACCGACCGACCCGCAAACCGAGCTGCCTGCGGACCAGCCGCCCAGGCAACCTGCCGACGAGCCGTCCTGCCGACCGACGTGGCCCGTCCTGCCGACGAGCCGCCCCGCCGGCCGACCGTCGCCCATCCTGCCCCGCCCTGCCGCCGCCCACCCCCACAATCCGTACGGCCGTCCGAAACCCTCCGGCAACCGGCCTCGGCCCCCGGCCCCGGCCCCGGCCCCGGCCCCCGCCCCCGCCCCCGCCCCCGCCCCCGACAACACAAAACCCCGACCGCAACCACGGCCGGGGTCTGCTCAGAATCGAATCTCGGTACTCACGAACCCGTGGGCACGGAGTCAGTCGCCTCCGTCCACAGATCCTGCTCGGCGCGATCCGCCTGGATCTGGCGGTACACGAGGAGCCCGCCGATGGCGGCCAGTGCGACCAGGAGAAGCTTCTTCACCGCGCGACCTCGTCTTTCGTTGACGTAGGGGACCTCTGGCGCCCGACTATACACACCGACCGATACCGATCGGTGACCTGCGTCGGGGGCCTCAACTCCCGCCCGGAACAGCCCAGTAGAAGCGGAGTACGCACCTCCGATCAGAGGGTGATCACATCTCCACGCAGGGTCACTTCGGCACCTCTCGCCCAGATTCTTCCATTTTTCGGCTGCCTTGCACCCATCCGTGTGGTGTTCATCTGAAGATCGACGCGCCACAGGCCACGGTCCGTGCTTTCGCGACGCCCATACACATCATGAGGAAAGTACGCAAATCGCCCCAGCCCGAAAGTGAGGGACCATGGCCCAGAACAAGGTCATGAACCTGTGGACCGCCGTCATCACCGCCTTCCTCGCGCTGTTCACGGCGCTCGGACTCATCACCACGACCGCCGCCGCGGCCGTACCGCAGACCCAGCCGGCTCGCAACAGCAACAGCGCCGCGGCGCACCCGGCGCCGCCGGTGGTGTCCCACGGGCTCTGGTCCTACGTCAAAGCCCTGCCGCCCACGATGAAGCAGCGCATCCGCGCCGAGGCCCACGGCAAGACCCCCAGCTGCCGCCACCGCTCCCCCGCGGACGCCGACACGGAGACCGGGACGGAATCGGCCGAACCAGCCGACTGTGTCTGACACCACGCGCGTACAACGCATCGCGCCGCTACAGCGCCGTACCGAAAAGCCGTACCGAAGTGCACCCCGAAACGCCGAAGACCCCCAACCGGATCCGGCTGAAGGTCTTCGAGTCTGGTGGGGCTAACAGGATTTGAACCTGTGGCCTCATCCTTATCAGGATTCAGGCCTAAGCAGATGATCTCCGCAGGTCACCTGACCTGCGACGGAAACCAGAATCTACAATCTTCTACCCAGTGCAGATCCGCCCCGCCCCTGTGCGGCGTAAGGAGTCCCCGGGGTAATTCCGGGATAGCACCGGGGTTGATCAAGCCGCCGGCACCGCCCTCAAGCGGCGACCAGACTTCCGCTTCTCGACCCCTGGCTTGCCGTCCTCCAACGCGGCGAGCACCTGGCCCGCGTAGTCCGCGGCCGCATGCGTGTAGATCCACGTCACCTCTCCGGCCCGCTCGTGCCCGAGGATCTCCTGAGTGATCACCTCAGGCACTCCTCGATCGTGAAGCCGGGACGCGAAGGCGTGACGAGTGTCGTGAAAGTCAGGCCACCAGTCCGTCCGCTCCTGCTCTACCGTCCGGGACCGCCCGGTCGTCTCGTCGACCACGCGCACCTTGACCTTGCGCACCTTCTTCCGCACGACTCCGGACGCATCGATCGCCGATGTCCACGCCCGCCAGAATGCGCTCCTGCGGAGGGGAGCTCGGTACGCCTCCCCCACGCCGTCGAGCTGCTTGGTCCCGCGGCGGACCTTGTTCCGGCCGTGGAACACCAGCTCGTCCTCGCGCAATCCGTCCTGCGGTTCCGACGCAGCCCTGCTCGGAGTGCCCTCGGCGCTCTCCTCTGCCCAGAGGTCTTTCAGCACCCGCGCGGCGAGCCCTGTGAGCGGCACCGTGCGAAGGCCCGCATCCGACTTGGGGTACGCCTTGCGCTTGATCTTCCCGCGCGGCTCCACCAGGACCTCGCGGACATGGATCCGCCGGCCTTCGAAGTCGACGCAGCACCAGCGCAGCCCGGCGAGCTCCTGGAACCGGAGCCCGGTCTCTTGCGCCACGATCAGTAGAGCGTGGAAGTAGTCGGGCAGCTTCTGCCGGATGAGCCAGAGCTGTGCGTACGACGGCGGCCGCCGGTCCTCCGGGTGCTTCTTCTTGATCGTCGGTAGCCGTACGCCCTCAGCGGGGTTGAACGGAATCCGGCGGTCCCTCTTCGCGTCCTCCAGCATGCGGTCGAGGACCTGGAAGCACTTCGTCACGGAGGAGGCCGCGAGCGGGCCGCCGTTCTCGTCGTGCAGGGCGTTGACCCAGAGCTGGGTCTCCCTCCACTCCATCTCGTACAGCTTGACGCCGGCGAAGGTGGGCGCGATGTGGTTGCGCCACATTCCCTCGTCACGCAGCTGGGACTGCGTCCAGTGCTCGATGCGCGTCTCGCCCTTGGTCTGGGTCGGCCACCACAGCTTCCACCAGGCCCCGAGGGTGATCTCTCCTCGGGCTGGGTCGATCCACGTCCGCTGCCGCATCTCGGTACGGGTCTGCTCCAGGAAGGCGACGGCCTCGGCGTAGGTCGGCTTGGTCTTGCTGCGGTCCTTGCCGGAGGGGTCGGTGTAGCGGGCTTCCCACGAGCCGGTGTGTTCGTCGGCGGCGGGGCGGTCGCCGGGGTACCGCTTGAGGCACGGTGGGCATCCGCAGCGCATGGACGGGTTGGGCCGAGGGTTGTTGATGGCGGCCGCGGCGGCGGCCGGCTTCTTGCGCACCATCGTGCGGTCTCCTGATCAGAGAGTCGGTGCGCCGACGGTGACCGGGGAGAGCGCGAGGGGGAGTTCCACGGGCTCGCCACAGAAGCAGAGCAGGCCGGCGCCTGGGAGATTGGGTGCGCCGAGGTCAGTCGCGAGGATCGCGTGCAGTTCTCTGATCAGGTCGTGAGGGTGGGTGCCCCTGGATACGAGGATCTCTACCTCGTCTGGGTCCCAGATGGCGATCGTCGGGAGTTCATCGACCACGGCAATGCGGATGCACACAGATGTCCCCCAGGGCATGGCGTCGTTGCTGGGTGCCGCTACGGGAGGACAGCGGGTGACCGATCGTACCTACGCGTGTGCATCGTGTGTAGATCGTTTGGGATAGAAAATGAGGTTTGTTTCGCCTAGCGGAATACGGACTATCACCCCCTTTTCACCGCAAAAAAACAGGTCGCCCTCACTAAGGCAACCCTTACTTTGTGTCACGAAGCGCGACTTACCGTGAGTAGCGCATCCGCGTACTTCAGTACGTCTCGCTGCTTGTCGACTGGCAGCTCGCGATAAATGCGGAGCAGCCGAGCCTCGCGCTCCTCGTCACTTCCACCGGGCACCGCGCGCCCGACCGAGGCGAACATCTCCGCCGGAGTGACCGAGAGGCCCCACTTGTCGCGGAGCACTCGGACGAGGTCGCGCAGCGTCTCGGTCTTGATCCTGGATGTGCCGCGGGTGCGGTTCATCCAGGCGTTGAGGGTCGCGTACGAGACGCCGGCCTCGGTGGCGAGGTCTTTCGGCGTCTTGTCTGGCTTCTCTTCAACGAGGCGTCTGAGCAGGGCCGCCAGGTCCTCGCCGGCGCGAGCGGGGTCCTCGGCGGGGCCGTGCTCTCCGGGGTCGTGCTGGTGGCTGGTCACGGTAGAAGGATCGTGTATCGCCGTCTACATCCGCAAGTAGATCGCAGATCGATGACCTGTATTTGACGCCCCCTAGGGGCATCTACAGGACCCCTATGCGCCCCTCTGCACCGGAACGACACCCCTGCACACCCCCCTTGACTCGATACACATCAACACGTAGATTGTAGATCCCGCAGGTCAGACGGATCTGCGGTGCTCATCCAATTCGGCCATGCGCCGGAGGTTCACCATGCGACGACTGGAAAAGGGTGCCCCGCTGCGGGCCGCCATGACGGCGGCCGAGCTGGACATCCCGCGCCTCGCCGCCCGCACAAAGGAAGTCGATCCGGCAGGTCAGGGGCTATCCCGCAGCATGGTCGGCTTCATTGTCGGCCGAGGGAAGTCCGCCCGTGAGGAGTGCAGTGACCATGCCGCCGGCCTCGTCGCTGCCGCCCTCAACCGGGAGGTCGACGACCTCTTTGCGGACGACGCTCTTCATTTGACCTCAGAATCTACATCTACGCGTAGATCGAAGATCGAATCTCGTCGGCCGGAGCTGCCGGAGCGGCTGATGGACCAGCAGGAGCTGTCCAGCTTCCTGCGGAAGTCCATGAGCTGGATCGACAAGCAGATCCAGGAGGCGAAGGAGCGGGGCGAGCGCTGGCCCGGCCTGATCTACGTCGGCAGCTCCCGCCGGTTCGACCCGCACGCAGTGCTGGCCGGCATGCGGCAGCCCGTCGGCTGAAAGACCGCGGGGCCGCCCCGGATGCGACCCGGGACGACCCCCACACCCGAAAACCCCTACGTCAAAGGAGATCTGGTGTCTGCACAGGCTAACGCCAAGATCAACGCCTCGGGAGGCCTCACGGCCGCCCTGGTGGCCCGGGCCACCGCGGGTGACCGCGACGCCTTCGCCACCCTCTACAACGAGCACCGCAACGAGGTGTATCGCTACCTCTTCCTCCGGACCAGGGACCGGCACCTGTCGGAGGACCTCACCCAGGAGGTCTTCGTCCGGGCACTGCGCCGCATCAACAGCTTCACGGCGCGTGCCGACGGCTCGTTCGCGGGCTGGCTCGTGACCATCGCCCGCAACATCCACACGGACCACTGCAAGGCGGGGCGTACCCGCCTGGAAGTCCCGATCGGCGAGTTCTTCGAGGCGGACGAACAGGCATGCACCGCGGAGTCCGGAGCCTTGCGCGACCTGGAGGCTGTTGAGGCGGCCCAGGCCGTCGCGGTGGCGATGAAGGCCCTGAACGCGAAGCAGCGTGAGTGCATCGGGCTGCGCTACATCCAGGGGCTTTCGGTCCCGGAGGTCGCCGTCCTGCTGAGCCGGAGCGAGGGCGCGGTGAAGACCCTGACCTTCCGGGCCATGGTCAACATGCGCGCAGTTCTCGCGGAGTCGGGAGCGGCGGCATGAACAAGAACCTCCCCCACGCGGTCAAGGTCATCCGTGCTGCGATCGCGTCCAGCGGCAACGACCCGGCGGCCGCCATCGCCCACGCCCTCGACGGCGCCGGCCTCCTGACAGACCCCGAGCGGACGTTCGGCGCAGTCCTACAGCGCCGGATGGCGGCCGACAGTCCCCGCGAACACCCGCAGTCGGACCTCCCGACACGTGTTCAGCCCGCCCAGGCCGCCCCGGAGCGCACCGAACTGGAGCGGCAGGCCATCGCCTGGGACCAGTCCTGCACGCGGGCCCGCCTTGTCGCGGCCGCCATCGAGCGGCAGGTCAGCGAGCACCCGTCGTTCCAGAACCTTCAGCTCGACGGCAACCGCATCTTGGTCTCGCTGCACATCGTCAATCAGTCCCAGTGGGCCGAGTGGCGCCGGTACTTCGGGATCCAGCACGACAAGGAGACGGCTCTCCCCTACATGGTGGCCGGTGATGGTCACCGCGACGGGGTCAGTGTCGGGGTCGTGGCGTACGACCTGCCTGAGGCTCGTGCGCACGCGCTGAGGATCGCGAAGGCGCCGTTCGAGTTCGAGGGCATCGTCTACGACCTCGCGCTCCCGCAGCACGACTCGCAGGGCGACACCTGGTTCTACCAGGGGGTGCGGACGGGCGACGGGATGCCGCTGCTGTCGATGGACGGTCGGCCGGAGCGGTGCACCCTGGCGAACATCGTGCGCCTGTCGGGGCCGCTGACGCCCGTCACTGGCGCCCCGTCACAGCAGGTCACGCCCGTCATGACGGGTGCCCAGGGTGGTGAGGGCTCGTGATGTGGATTCCAGCCCTGGCCGCAACGCTCGGCACCGTCCTGGTGGCCGTCGCCGCCTGCATCCCGGACGGCGGTGAGACCGCATGAAGCGCAAGAACGTCGACCACGTCATGGTCGCCTCCCTCTGCCGCGCCAACCCCGGCGCGTGGCAGGAAGTCGGCGAGTACAGCTCCGGAGAGTCCGCAGCCTCCATCGTGCGGGCGATCCAGCAAGGCCGAGGGCTCCGCGTGTTCGTGGCCTACTCGCCGGCTGGTGCGTTCGAGGCCCGCCGCGAGCTCACGGACAACGGGGCCCGCGTGGAAGCCCGGTTCGTCGGGGAGCCGATCACGGACGTCGAGAGCGCTGTCGACCTGCTGGGTGCTCTTCCCATGCCAGCTGGGCCCGAGTTGGCCCCGGAGAAGAGCAGCCGCCGCCCGGTGGCCGAAGCCACTCCGACCGAGTTCTTCCGCTCGGGCCGCCTCTACACCCGCGACCTCCCGTTCCGGGCGCCGGAAGACTGCCCGAACTTCGAGTGCGTAGGCGTCGCCAGCCACCCGTCGAAGGAGAACGCGCTGCGTGCCTTCGGGTTCGAGCAGCCGGGCGCCGGCCAACCGTGGGCGTCGATCGCCCAGCGCTCGGAGGAATGGGACGAGGGGTGGATTGACCTCGGTCCCATCAAGCCGGACCGGCTGACGCGCACCCTCGCCCCCACACAGGCCCTCCGCGAGGAAAACCAGGGCGAGGCTCCTGCGCTGGTCATCTACCGCGCCCAGTGGGACACCGCGCCCCTCGGCCGGTACACGACGGAAGCCGAGGCTCGGAAGCACTGCGAGATCCACGCCCGCCGCGACCTCCCCACCGCGACCTTCGACTGGATCGCCGACGAGGAGGACGGCGTCGCCGAGCTGGTCGCCGAACTCGACGGCGAGGAGAACCCGACCGGCTACGTCGTGACCGCCCTGGAGATCGCCTCCAAGTACGACCCGGAGGCCGACGAGTGAGCGCCTACAGCCGGGCCTACCAGGCCCTGACCGCTGGTCAGTCCCTTCGCCCGGGCGAGGCCGCCGAGCTGCTCGCCGAGCTCCGCAAGGAGACCGGCACCGAGCTGGCGGACGCCGTCGAGAAGCAGCTCGACGGCAAGTTCCGCCGGTCCGAGACCGACACCGGCGCGGCCTTCCGTCGGAAGCAGCGCGAGTACAGCGCTTCCATGCGCGTCGTGAAGGCCTTCCGTCACCTCGCCGCGGCCCCGTTCCGCCCCATCGTCCCGAACCCGCGCAACAACCGGAGCACGTCATGACCGAGATCGCCAAGCAGGGCGGCGCCCTCGCCATCCGCCCCGACCAGACCATCTGGACCCCTGAACAGGCCGCGGTCCTCCGCCAGTCCGGCATCAAGGACCAGGTGACGGCCGCCGAGCTGTCCGGCTTCCTCCACCTGTGCCAGCGAACTGGGCTGGACCCCTTCTCCCGCCAGATCTACCTGATCGGCCGGTGGAGCAAGAAGGAGGGGCGGGACGTCTACACGCCGCAGACCGGCATCGACGGGTACCGCGTCATCGCCCAGCGCGTGACTGCCCAGACGGGTGGCACCTACGGCTACGAGGACACCGTGTGGTGCGACGCCTCTGGTCGGTGGCGGGACGTCTGGCTCACCGACGCGCCGCCCGCGGCCGCGAAGGCGACCGTGATCCGCAACGGTGAGCGCTTCTCCGCAGTCGCTACCTTCCGCGAGTACGTGCAGACGTTCCCGGACGGCAACCCCAAGGGTCTCTGGGCCAAGATGCCCGCCGGTCAGATCGCGAAGTGCGCGGAGGCATTGGCGCTCCGGAAGGCCTTCCCCCATGATCTCGCCGGGGTCTACACGGCCGAGGAGATGGCTCAGGCAGACAACGTGGCACCTCCCCAGACCGCTCCCGCGACGGCACCCAGCAGGGACTACCTGCACGAGGCGAACGCCGCGGCTGACGCCGAAGCCGTACGTCAGCTCTACCGGGCAGCAGCTCAGGAAGGTGCCGGGCCCGAGTACCTCGCGCAGATCGCGGAGGTCGGTCGCCAGAAGGCCACTGAGACCGACGGCGGCGCGGCAGACATCGTGGACGGTGAGGTCGTCGACGAGACCAGGAGCGAGTCGGCGCCCGCTGCCGAGGCAGAGCAGGACCAGGCGCCGGAGCCCGTCACCGCGCCACAGATGCGGATGATGCACGCCTGCTTCACCAAGGTCGGCCTCGGAGCCAAGGACCTGCGCGCCGAACGGCTCCGGGCGACCGCAGCCATCATCGGTCGCTCCATCAACTCGGCGAACGAACTCACCAAGGCCGAGGCGCAGACCCTGCTCGACACCCTCACGAACTTCGGGGAGCGCAGCGAGACCGCGGCCGCCGACTTCGCCGAGATGGTCCACGGCCTGGAGCGCGAAGCCCTCGCCAACGCCTGATTCACCAC